>NZ_KV822062.1:0-34820 GCF_001815825.1 Staphylococcus sp. HMSC068G11 | reverse complement strand
TATACTATAAATTCAACTTTGCAACAGAACCATATATAATCTGGTTGCATACATATCGCACGTGCAATAGCTACACGCTGTGCTTCTCCACCTGAAAGCATATGTGGATAACAATACAAACAATCAGATTTTAACCCTACTTCACGTAGTAACGCTGTTACATACTCTTCCATATTCTCCTTTGATGTACATCGACACTGATTCATTACTTCAAACAAAATATCTTTGACAGTATGAAAAGGATGCAAAGAAGAAGTATAGTCTTGAAAAACCGCAGCAATTCGATGACGTCTCACTTTTTTTAAATGAACAGGCTGACCGTCCAACGTCACTTGTCCTTGATCTGGTTTTTCTAGTCCTAAAATCATACGACTCAACGTAGACTTTCCACTTCCACTTTCTCCAATAATTGCTATTGATGCACCAGTGGGGCAATCAAATGACACGCCTTTAACTACAGGAATACGTTTACCACGAAATATTGATTTTTTTCCATAAAATTTAATAACATTTTGAACCTTAAGCATTGAAATCACCCCTCAGCACTAACTGAAAATAATCATGAATTGTCTTTTTAGTAGATAATAAATAAGCTGTATAGTGATGACGAGGTTGTTGTAATACCATATTTGTTCGACCTTCTTCTATCACGCGACCTTCTTTCATAACTACAACACGATCTGCAATTTTATTAATCACTGTGAGGTCATGAGATATAAAAATCATGGCGCAATCAAAATGTTGTTTTATATCTTTAAAAGCATTGATGACTTCATATTGTGTAATGGTATCTAATGCTGTGGTAGGCTCATCAGCAATAATCAATTTAGGTTTCAATGCCAATGCTAGTGCAATCATCATACGTTGAAGCATCCCACCTGACAACATGTAGGGATATGCTTTTAATAACGAGCGGGGATCTTTCAACTTCATATACGTCATATAATGAATGAGTTCTTGTTTTATTTGTTGCTTTGATAATGTCGTATGTGCACGCAAAGTTTCAATCATTTGCTTCCCCACTTTAGTTGAAGGATCAAATGCTCGTGTTCCTTGTTGCATAATCATAGCAATATCTTTACCACGAATTTTGCGTAGTTGCTTTTCAGTTATTGTATTTAAATTTTGATGTTCAAAAAAGATATCTCCACTTACAGATAAACGTTGAGCATTTAAACCTATTAATGCTTTACAAGTAATCGATTTTCCGCTTCCACTTTCTCCAATAATACCTAATGTTTCACCACATTGAACTGTGAAATTCACGTTATCAACGAGTGTCTCATCTGACCATGTGTCCTTAATTCTTAAATGCGCTACTTTAAGCAATGTCATGTGCTTTCACACCTTTCTTCAATGCCAGTCGTTTCTCTTTAGAGGACATACGAGGATCAATCGCCATTTGTAAAGCATCTGATAAAAAGTTAAACGCCATTACAATTATGACGATAGCCACACCTGTTGTCATCATCATTCCAGGATGTGTGAACATTACTTTTCGTGCTTCATTAAGCATCATCCCCCATTCGGCTGTAGGTGCCTTAACACCTAATCCAAGGAACGAGAATCCTGACATTTGTAATATCATTGAGCACATCGAACTACTAGCAATAATCGCTATGTCAGTAAAGGTTAGTGGCAAAATATGTTTGCGAATGATTGTTAAATCATTCATACCAATTACTTTGGCAAATTTTACATGATCAGCTTCAATATATTGCATTACACTGGTTCGAATCACGCGACAAAACCACGCCCATCGAGTCAATATAAACGCAATAATAATATTTTCTACACCCATGCCAAACAACGTAATCAATGCCAATGTCACCACATAGCTTGGAAAAGCTAACATCACATCGCATATACGCATAATTATTGCATCGATATAACCTGGGAAATAACCTGAAATAAACCCAAGTATCGCTCCTATCACAACGGAAATAATCAATGCGACAAATACATATAACAAACTAGGTCTTATGGCGTATATTATCCGTGTTAATACGTCCCGGCCTAAATGGTCTGTCCCCAACCAGTGAGACCAACTTATACCAGCAAATTTATTTGCTGTATCAATGTGATTCGGTTCATAAAATGTAATTAAAGGAGCTAAAACTCCAAGCACTACGTAGATTGTAATAATAGCTATAGCAACTATGGCACCTCTATCTTGAAATAGACGACGTAACACAATCATTTCATTGCCTCCCTTAAACGCGGATTTAATATTGCATTAATGATATCTGCAAGTGTATTAAAAAGAATAAACAACACCGCGACAATGAGCACGTATGCTTGAATTACTGGAAAATCATGTTCAGTAATCGCTTTAACACTTAATGGTCCTAAACCTGGCCACGCAAATACATTTTCAATAACGACTAAACCTCCCATGATCATTGGTATCGACATACAAAAAATAGATACGGCTACCTGTAATGCATTACGTAATACATGCAGCAACATTGTCAGACGAGGTACACCACTAGCTTTTAAATACAAAACATAATCTTCATTTAATTGTTCAAGCATAGATCGTCGGACATTTCTAAAATAAATTCCTGCATAGGTAATCGTAATAACAAAGACTGGAAGAATATAACTTTCTGGACCTGTGAGTCCTGAAGTTGGTAATAAATTGAGTTTTACAGATACATAAATAACTAATATTGAAGCTACCCAATATGAAGGCAGAGCTGTTAGTAGAAAAGCTATTGAACGTATAGCACGATCTGTAAATCGACCACTAGTCAAAGCACTCACTATGCCTAGAACAACAGATGTTATCATCACCACCACACTGGAAATCAAAGTGAGTTTTAATGTATTCATAAACGCTGGACCCATACGCTCAGATACTGGATCCCCTGTGATATAACTCGTTCCAAATTTAAACTGCAAGGCATCAACAAGCCAATTTTTATATTGCGTGAATATCGGTTGATTTAATCCATATTTTTCTTTAGTTTCAGCTATTAAATCTTCTGTTATATTAGGTGTTCCTTGGGCATGTAAAATTGTTACTGCTGGATCTTCGTTTGTGAGATAGGTCATCATGAAAGTCATAAAAGTCACTACAATTAATAATGGAATCATGAGCGTAAGACGTTTCATAATAAATTTAACCATGACGACGCTCCTTTATTTATATTGCATTTCATTAAATGGAAGCTCATATTGTGATTGTGTAAAGGATAATTTTTGTAAATCTTTAGGTGCAACAACAGTCATTCTGCCGTGAGTAATTGGAATAAAGACACCTTCATCGTCAACTTGTTTTAAAATTTGCTGATACGCTTTTGAACGTGCCTTTGCATCTTGAATTTTGAAAGCATCATCAATATCTTTGTACAGTTGTGTCTTATTCTTAATACCTAATGTTGCACTTTCATATCCCGTTTTCGTCTTAAATGCTGCTAATGTACTCTGAGGATCATATAATAGCCCCCATGTTTGATTAAACATTAAATCGTAATCACCAGAACTACGACGTTCAGCTACTTTATCTGACGTTTCTCCGTTTATATCTAGTTGTACACCTAACTTCTTAAATTCTGCTTCTAAGAATTCAGCTTGTTCTTTTTGACTGGAAGACCCTTTGTCATAATACAACTTAAGATTCAAATCTTTGCCCTCTTTTTGACGAACTTGTCGATCTTTTGAAAGCACCCATCCAGCCTTGTCTAATAACGCTTGCGCTTTTTTCTTATCATATGTTCTTGTTGGTAAATTAAAGTTTATATCTGTCACATTTTTAGCAAATAGTTGTGTGGCTGGCTTTTCTTGTTTGTCTAAAATATCTTGAGCTATTTTATCTCTATTTACCATGTGACCTAATGCTTGTCTGACTGCTTTATCACTGACTGCACTATCTTTCTTACCAGAATTAACAACAAGCATTTTTGTATTCATAGCCTGGCTACGTTTTACTTGGTAGCTTCCGGTTTCTTTTAATTGTTTTAAACTATCTTTATCTAAGCTGTCTGTACCTCTATCATCTGTATAAGCAAAGTTGGTTTCTCCTTTTTTCATTGATAAAAATGTTGTTTCTCCTGCAGGTTTAACTTTTGCTTCTACTTTATTTAATTTTGCCTTTTCTCCCCAATATTGATTATTTTTATTAAACTCTGCAGATATATCTTTTTTGTGTTCACCCATTTTAAATGGTCCTGTACCGTCAAATGATTTCACACCATCTTTGGTTGTGCCGTGTTTAAAATCTTTAGGCGATACAAAAACGTATGGTCGTGGCATAGCTAGTTCTGCTAACGCAGGTTGATAAGCTTCCTTCAAATGTAGTTGTATCGTATACTTATCCTTAACTTTGACATCATCAATCAGTGTTGAAAGTCTTAACCATGAATGTAGTTTCTTATTTTGTTGTACTGCATCGATGTTTTTCTTCACTGCATCTGCATCAAATTTCGTACCATCATGAAAAGATACATCATCCCTTAAATGAAACGTATATGTCTTACCATCAGGTGAAATGTCCCATTTTTTTGCTAATAATGGCTTAATACCATCCTTGGTATTGCGAACTAACGGCTCATAAATCATACTTTCTGCTGACATTGAACCTCCATAAACATGGGGATTCATATCTCCAATATCTTTGACAGTTGTATATGATAATACTTTATTCTCTTTTTTCTCTGTTAGTTCTTTGTTATTTCCACAACCGGCTAAAATAATTCCAGATACAAAAATGACTGTACTTAGTTTTGTGAGTTTATTCATTGCTTTCCTCTTTCTTTTCGAAAATATGTAAACTTATATCATTACGTTTTTTATTTATAAAAAGTTAAGTAGTTCGTCACTAACGCTAAATCCTGTTTAAAATGATGTAATTCGAATTGCCTTGATAGTTGTTGATGTAAATGTGTGTCACAGTATTGTTTAACAGTATTTTCATAACGTAATAACAATGTGTCAATCATCGGTGTTGCAACGTTTAATGCTCTTCCAATCGCTTGAATTATCAAAGTACGATAATAATCTTCACTCGGCATGCGTGGTATATGTATGACTCCTTGTTCATCAGTATCAACATGTTTGTATGGTACGGCAGAAAAATCAAAATATGCACCTTGATCGTCCGGATTAGAAAACGGATCGATTAAAATTGCTGTATATCGCACATAAAGTAGATACTCTTGATGAATAGCTGGTAAATTTTTAAAGTTTTCAATATCTACTTCGCGCATGGTCTCATAACGTATAGGGTAGTTTTCTTTCACCATAAACTTTAGAAGATTGACCGAAGGTACCTTTAATTTTTTTAATATCATCATCATTTCTTGCCACATTAATCGCATTTCGTGTATTAAGGTCATTGTGATTGGACCCTCTGGAAATAGCTTATATACATATACTGGTACTTTCGTCCCTTCAAATACCGCCTTTAATGAAAATTGATTCATAAACAATGGTGGGTGTACATAAAGTGAACTATTATGTATCTCCGCATGTAGTGGTGTGTCCATCGTTGTTAATTCTATATTCAAATAGTCAAATAAAGACTTAAGCTTACACAACGTCATAGACTGAGATTGAGTCGAACCTACGAATAATTTTGATTTAACTCGTGTGGTTAGGACACAATGTGGTTGTGCTTTATCAAATATTCGGGTATCGCCTAGATAAGTGGAAAATGAAATCACTTCACCTTCACATTGAACATCTGATAGTAATTGCTTAACAAGCATATGTGATCCTAATGTTGGTGAGACCAAGATGATTTGCTTAATACGCTTTAATGTGGACTTAGATAATTGCTGTAATATCGGTCGATACGCATCGGCAGTACATGCTAAAATCACCACGTCATAATATTCAGTAATATCTTTAACATCTTTAAAAAAATGTCTAACCGTAAACTTACCTGAAAAACACTGATGTGCATCATTTTGAGTCATTACTGAAAAAAAGCCGTCACGTTGATAAGCATCAAAGACTCTCTTAGATTTGGTTGATGCATGAACGCGACTCACCATATCAACTATATGTTCTCCATGTAAATGACATAGTCGAGCAAGTTGAATAGCGACCGGTCCACTACCAACCATTAATATTTTAGACATGTTCAACACCAACTTTTGATGCCACTTTACAATAAAGTGCAATATCAAAAATCTGCTTCGGTCGTGTTTGTAGTTCTTCACATCGCCACTGTGTTTCGTCAGTTGCTTGAGATGGATAATTAAACAATGCTTTTATATCATCACCGTATCGCATAGCTACAACAACTTCATCATTCGTCAATGTGTAAAGTTCATTCAAAATGTCATATTTGATAGGTATCGTCGAACTGAATATAATATGTGTCACAGATTGGATGTCTTCTAATTGATCAACTGTTTGATTACTAATAACGATATCTTCATTTGGCGCTAGTACATTGACGACACGTTGCCCTAAATCAACTGCTTCCGAATCTATATCTATACCAATGACCGCAGCGCCAGTTTCTTTAGCAACTTGAATCAATGTCATAGGATATGCTCCCGAACCAATCAGTAATAATTTGTCATTTTTTCCAATTTGCCATCTTCCGAATTCTTCATTAATGCAATGCTCTATATTTTCGAAATAACCTGACGTGGTCGCCCTACCATTCAACAAACGTTGTGCGCGAATGACTTCTACTTGTTTCACACATTTTGCTGATACCTCTTGAAGCTTCTTGGTTAAGCTCATTTTTGTTTCTAAATCGTTCCATGTTAAATAGTGATGCTCTGCCAAAGGTTGAAGTATCCATTGACTGTATTCATCAATCAAATTTTCTAAATCAACAATATGCCGACTATCTTCCAAAACGAGTTGATGTAAGTACGTAAATTGTTCTAAATAATATTGTAATTGGTTCTCTATTTTTGTATGATCATTCATATTTGCGTCATTGTCTCCTGTTCTATATATGCTTGTCCTGTTGCGACAGTTGAAACTTGACCCTTAATCGTTGTTTGGTATTCATTTTGTCCAGACTTTCTGGATGAGACAATAATACTGCCTCCGGGTTGGTTAACTAGGTAATCTTGAATATCATGATCTGTTAGATAATTAACTAACACACCGATAGAAGCCGCTCCTGAACCACAGCTATTTTCCCAGATTAAGCTATCTATTTTAGGTATATGTATCAGTGGATATATGAATTGTTTATCTTGTTGAAAAAGCATGACGCCAATCGTTTTAAATTGTTGATGCCATGTTTGCGCACTGACAAAATCTTCCACGCGCTGTTTCATTGCTAAATCTACACCATCACACATCAACACGTAATGAATGTATGTATCGTATCTAATTTCAAATGCTTTAAACTGTTGGTCCCCTAATTTCACAAATCTTTCCTTAACTTGATGTACTTTTGGCATAGTCACTTCATAATGTTGCGAATGAACTTTACACTCTACAGGATGAGAACATCCCGAAACTCTTAATTGAAATTGTTGATGCTGTATCAATAAACGTTCTTTTAAATAGTGAATGTAAGACATAGTCGCATTACCACAAAATTCATTTCCACTCATTACCAAGTGATAGTTATCCCCATTTTCATAGTTTACTGATTCAATGAACCCTACTTGTTCACAACACACATGTGTTGTCGCCATCAACTGATGTGCAATCGCTGCGTATTCGCTCGGTTGATGCTTTGAATGAACAAGAATTGTCATATTTCCAGATGGATTATATTTTGAAAATTCGACCACTTGACGTTGCATAAAACACTCCTTTTTATTGTAAATTTTTAAATTAAATTGTTAATAAAAATGATTAACCTCATAAAAATCAATAACTTAAAATAATTGCATAAAACAAATCGTAATTGTTACGATTTGAGAATTATATTAAACGAGGCACATACAGTTGTCAATATAAATGATAATTATTTTCAATTAAGAGAATAAAGTGAAATGAATATTCTTATAAATATCTACGATAAAAAGTACATATGTCTATATTTAAAAACTTGGTTGATACGCTTTAAATGAATTTAAATTCAATTATCATCTGAAGTGTTTTTATTAGAGAATATAAGCAGAAAAAGTTTAACTAAATTAAATGAAACAAAATTATAAAAAAATATATAAATACTAACAATATTTTAATTATCTTCTATGTTGGCAATTCTATAGATTTCATAGAATATTTAAATAAAAGTATTACTATTAATCAATACAAATGATATACTTAATATCGAAAATATCCATTATATTATTATATTGAATTATTATTAGGATATTTTACATTTAAATATTTATTTTATTTCTTATTTACGGGAGGATATTAATAATGAAAAAAGTATTAGCACTATTATTTGCGTCAACACTCATTTTAGGAGCATGTGGGGACAAAAATGACGAATCTAAAAATGATTCTTCATCTAATTCTACAGATAGCGTTTCTGTAGACAAAAATGACAATGAAGATAAAACAACAGCGAAATTCAAAAATGATAAATTAACAACAGACAATTTTGATATTGAAATTTTAGAAGCCAAAACTGTCAAAGCATCTGAGTACGATGATGACAAGAAACCAAGTATCGCTATCATCTATGGTGTTAAAAATAAAAAAGACAAAGATTTAACAGCATCTTCAGCATTTATCGAATCATTTGATATTTATCAAAATTCTAAAGATGTTAAGAGAAGATTAGAAATTGGCGGTGGATATGATACTGATTTAAAGGAAAAATATGAAGAAGATATGGATAACAAAATTAACAAAGATGGAAAAGTAAAAGGTGTTATGTTCTTTAAATTGAAAGACACTAAAACACCAGTAACACTTGAAGTTAAAGATCCAAATCATAGCAATAACGAAAAAGTGGGTACTAAAGAATTTAAAATTAAAGAAAAATAAAAATATAGATATGTAGACATAGACACAATTTGGGAGGATATTTAATGTCTCAAAAAATTAAAGTTATAGTGCCTATCGTACTTGGATTAATCATTCTTTTGGGGATTGCTTGGGGTGTATATGCCTTTGTAACAAATACACCTAAAAATGCATATTTACTGAGCGAAAAAAAGACCGCTAAAAATGTAAAATCTTATGTTGATCATCGTTTTAGTAACGAAAAGAAATTCCAAAAAAAATTAAAAGATAATTCATATGTTAATACGTATGATCTACATGCTAATGCATCTAAGGAATATCTAAAAGATCTTGGTTTACCTAAAACTATTTTAGATAGTTCTAAAATAACTGGAACTATCGGTCATGATCCAAAATCAAATAAAGGAATCATGAGCGTATCACCTAAAATATTAGATAAAGATATTGGTAAGTTCCAATGGACAGCAAATGATTCAACTCAATTCTTCGAATCACCCTTATTCAAGAAAAAGTATAGCGTCAAAAACTCAGAACTATTAGAAACAGCTGCTCAAATCTTTGATGAAGATCCTTCTGACTATAAAGAAGAGGGACTTTCAAATGCAAACTTTGATCTGAATAATAAATTGGGTATTGTTCATTCTCAACAAGAAGATGTTGAAAAACTGATTAAGCGATATACAGATTTAGTCATCGATCAATTAGAAGATGATGACTTTGAAAAAGGTAAAAAAGAAAAAGTTAAAATTGACGGTGAAACAAAAAATTTAAAACCTATCACTTTAAATATAAGTCGTGATAAAGCTAAAAAAATCACTGTCGCAGCATTAAAAAAAGCTAAAAATGATAAAGAATTACAACGTTTATCAAGCATTAATGAAAAAGAGTATAAAAAAGAAATCGAAGAGCAACTTGAAGATGCTCAAGATAAACAAACTAAAGAATTTCCAAAAATTAAATCAACTATCTACCAACAAAAGCATCAAATACTAAAACGTAACATCACAATTACTGATAGCGACGGTGAAAAAACTACTATCAAAGGCACGAATGTGATAGATGACAATATCGAAGTCGATTATAAAGTAACTAGTGATGGAAACACACATAACATTAAAGGATCTTCTAAGAAAGATGGAAAGCATTATAAAGATGACTATAAATATAGTGGTGACGTAGACTATGAACGTCTAAATGTTCATTTAAATAATAAAGAGAGCGTAAAAGATTCAAAACGTAAAGATACTGGAACTATTACTATCGATAATGCTATCGATCATTATAAAGTAAATTATGAAGACAATTTAGAAACAGACGCTAAAAATAATCTTCAAAAACAAACATTAAATATTGGATTTAAACTAGACGAAGAGCCTATTAATATTGTTATCAATGCTAATTCAAAACTTAAAGAGCGCATTGATTTTAATACCGATAATGCAACGGACTTTAATTCATTATCTAAGAAAGATAAAGATAAATTATCAGATGAAATTAAGGATAAACAAAAAGACATTGTCAAATCAGTCTTTAAAAAGCTAGATGATTAATTCATAGAATGCTAAGCGATTGAACGACAATGACTTTCACCACCTATAAAAGGTAGGTCATATACTGGTTAATCTCACGGGGTGGGACTCACATTCAATTAAAACTTTACGAATGATAGTCTCACCCCTTTTATCTTGAATTCGCTAGGAGTGGTCACTTGAAATCTTTCAAATTGTTTCATATATACCACTCATTTTTACTTAAAAAGTGGTATCTATTTTTATATTTAATATTGATATTATTGACGCTCATCGTAACTTTAACAACTATCCAGCACATTAATCAAAATGATTCAAAATTTAATATTGGTATCGTTGATAAAGATCATTCTAAAGAAACAAAACTAATTTTAAACACTGTGGGTAAAGGCAACAATCTTGGCAAAAATGCTGCTCTCAAAACTTATAATGAGAATCAAGCGCAACATCTGCTTAAACAGAATCAATTACAAGGATACTTTGTCTTCGACCGTGGTATGACCGATACTTTTTATAAAGATGGTAGCCTTCCTATAACTATTTATACATATGATGAACAATCAAGTAACAGTGTCGTGGTTAATCAATTAACACGCTCAGTTTATGACCGTTTAATGTTATCAATGGGCGGTGTGCTAAGCTTTAATCAATTAGCTAAAGATCCTTCAAATGAAGACGTAGCAATGACATTGATTGATATGTTATTTACCGGTTTAAATCGTTCAGGTTCATTTAATTTTGAACCCATACATATTTATGACACCAGTAGTTATTATGTAGTCACTGGATTTCTTTTGTCTATCTTTATATTGTGTTTATCACTTTATACAGTACTAAAAATGAATCAAGAAACTGCACTCAAAGAACGCTTGCAAATGTTTCATTTTTCCTTTGAAAAGCTCACGATAGTTCGAGGTATCATTGCATGGTTTTATTCACTCATATGGGCATTTATTGGCTTTATCTGGATTACTCATGCTCTAAATGCCCCATTTGAAAAATACAATTGGCCAACGGTAGCTTTACAACTCACTTATTACGTTACTCGTCCTATGCTTATTACTTATAGACTTAATTACTCGTTCATGGATAAACTTTCTACTCAAATTATTACTTAGCTTTGTTATCGTTATTTTTTCTGGGATAATTATCCCTACTATCTTCTTTAAACACATGCTTAATGATGTAATCATTGCACAACCATTTAGTTTGGTTACTAATCAAATGTTAGAAATAACACTCAATAACTATATTTTAGACACACATCCAGCATTTTATTTAAGTTTTATTACACTATTGATACTATTCATCATTGTTTTAGTATGGAGGTATCGCCGATGAAACCATACATTCAACTCGTCATTAAGAAACAATGGTTACAATATGTGTTTCTTATTAGCACGATACTAATCGCTTTAGGAACTCTATGGTTAGGACAAAAATTGGCTCAGCAAAATTTTAAAATACCTATCGCCATTCAAGATATGGACCATAGTTCCGCTTCGAAAAAATTAATTAAAGATATAGAGCAAAATCAGTATGTAACAGTAAAACATTTATCTCATGATGATTTTTATATTGATGATTTGGTAAAAAAGAAAGAAGTCATTGCAAGCCTTGAAATACCTAAGGATTTCTCAAAACACCTTAAAGATAATGATTTAAATAAGACTCTTCCATTATATAGCAGAGATGATTTTATAGGACATATTGCTATGGAAATAATCAGTCGATCATTATACGAACAACAAATCCCTAATATTATTCATGAACATCTTGATGATATGAAACAACCACAATCCTTAGATAAAGTGAAACAATCTTATTATTCTCATACACCTCAATCTAAAATAAAAAGTGTAGCTATCAATAAACATGCTCATCAATCCATTTCAATTGGCATTGTATTTGTTGTCGTCATCTTTGTAAGTGTTATACAAATCCTATTACATCAACGTCTTAAACAGAACGCACCTCTCGGAAGATTATATTTGGCACCTTATAGTCAACTTAAACTATACTTGACTTATATCAGTGTACATGTGGTCATACTGATGCTCATGCTATTGATGATTAGCCTTTTTATGCATCAACCATTAAGCATTCTTTTCTACTTAAAAACACTAATTATAGTTTTATTTTATGAGGCAGGTATTGCTTTATTACTTTTTAAAATTAATGTCCTTAGTCACCGTATATTTATGGCTATTATTTATACAGTAGCGATAGGTATCATATATTTATGGATTCAATTGTAAAGGAGTCATATTCAATGATAGATATTCAAAATGTTTCCAAAAGCTATAAAAAGAAGCATATTTTCGATTCCCTAGATATGCAATTTCAAAATCATAAAATTACTATTTTATTAGGTGAAAATGGTGCTAGAAAATCTACATTATTGCGTTTAATTGCAGGTATTGAGAATGCAGACGAAGGACGTATTCAATACTTCAATCAATATTTATCAAGACGTCGAATACGTCATATTGTAGGCTATGTCCCTCAAGACATCGCACTATTCGAGCATATGACTGTCATGGAGAACATTGAGTTTTTCAAGTCACTTTGTGAAAATCCTATTTCAGATGAAACACTTCATTCTTATTTATCACAATTAAACTTTACTGATACAAAAGTGAAAGTATCTAACCTTTCTGGGGGAAATAAACGTAAAGTCAATATTATGATAGGTCTACTTAGTCGGCCTAAAATACTTATTCTAGATGAGCCAACAGAAGGCATTGATTTAGAATCAAGATATGATATTCACAACTTATTACAACAAATGACCGATCAATGTTTAAACATCATGACGACACATCATTTAGACGAAGTTGAAGCACTAGCAGATGATATTAAAGTTATAGGTCAAAATCCTTTTTATCATGATATTTTAGAAAATAAAGGTTGGTCTTTTAAAAAATATGCAAATGCCTTAGCTGATAATACGAAATCTTAAGCTGTACTTTCACTCCATCACTTCATCAATATTTAACATCAAAAAGGCTTGCCCTTTCGTCGTATATTTCTCGATTGAAAAGGCAAGCCTTAATAAATTTTATACACATTTATTTATCGTGTCTAACTTATCTGTACACTAATCCACCATCAGTTAAAATGGATTGGCCTGTAATATAATCAGAATCATTTGAAGCTAAGAATGATACTAAGTTCGCAACATCTGATGGCTCTTGATATCTTCCAAGTTTGATTTCTGAAGAAAATGCTTCAAACGCGTCTCCTATTTCTAGACTATCATCAAGTTTCACCATTTCTTCATCAATACGATTCCACATTTCAGTTTTGGCAACTCCTGGGCAATAAGCATTTACGGTAATGCCTTTGTCTGCTAATTCTTTAGCAGCTGTTTGAGTGAAGGAACGTACAGAGTGTTTTGTAGCTGAGTAAGTGCCGAGTACTTCATAAGATTCATGTCCTGCAATACTACATGCGTTGATAATTTTACCTTTACTTTTTTGTTTAATAAATTGGTTAGCAGCTGCTTGAATTCCAAACAATGTACCAAATACGTTAATATTAAATAACTTAGATAATTCCTCTTCACCAATTTCTAAAATTGGCGTCACTGCATCAACACCTGCGTTATTCACCATGACATCTAATTGACCAAATTCTGTAACTGCGAACTGAACTAATTCTTCCTGTTCTTTCTTTTTAGATACATCACTCTTGTATGCGACAGCTTGATAACCTTTTTCTTTGAATTCTTTCTCAGTTTCTAATAGAAGTGCTTCATTAATATCTTGTAATACTATATTAAACCCATCGTTAGCAAGACGTTCTGCAATACCTTTACCTAATCCACCTGCTGCACCTGTTATAATTGCTGTTTTACTCATATCTATCTTCCTCCTTATTTATCATCTACCCTTTAAACATGGTGGTAGTAATAAGATTGGGAAATGTCAAATGTTGTTTATATATTTGTCGAAAAGTTGTTGTTTTTATGCATTATTAAATACAACTTCAAAATACTAACACTGCTTTTTACTGCAACAAAATACCTTTTAAATATCTACATTCTTTTTAGGAATTAAACAATACGCCGCAATAAATGCGATAAACACTAAACCTGCACCCACGATAAATGCGATGGTAGCTGCTAAATATGGCGGGTGATTTACAGATAATGCTGTATATATTGTTGTCACAACAGCGATACCAAATGCTGCACCTAGTGTAGAAGTCATTTTGATAATTCCTGATGCAGTACCTGCTTTTTCAGCTGGAACATTAGATACAGCAGTAGATAGGGCGGGAGTAGCAAAAAATCCTAATCCTAGACCTATAAAGATAAAGCCAATACATGCCACAATATAATAAATCATATTAGGCAAAGAAGTGAATGCTAAAAGTATAATACCAACAGTAATTGATACCGGACCTAACATCAATGGCAATTGCGGTCCTCTTTTTTGCATAAAACGTTCACCAACACGAATCATTAACAAACTACACAGCATATATGGAATTGTAATTAAACCGGCTTGTGCAGCTGATAGATGTTTATCGTCTTGAACATAAATATTAAATAATGCTAATGAACCAATATCCATGTTCACCATCAAGTTGGCTAATGTTGTTCCAATATAAACATTATTTGAAAATAAACTTAAATCTATAAAAGGTTCATCTTGACGTTTTTCAAATATATAAAATGCAATTAATGTCACAATGAATATAGCAATTAATATCAATATAAGAGGATTTAACCATCCAATTCTATCTCCTTGCGTAATCACTACGTTAATGCTTAACATCATGACAACAAAAATAATGATTCCAACGATATCAAATTTTTTATTATATGCAGACTCATCTTTAGATTCTGGTATACCTCTAAGCAATATTAAGGCGATAATTGAAAAGATGATTGACAACACGAAAATCCATCGCCATCCAATAAATGTAGCTATAATTCCAGCAAATAGGGATGCTAACCCTGTTCCACCATAGGATCCGAATGACCAATAACTAAGTACCTTTTGTCTTTCTTCACCTTGGAAGAAAGAATTAATTAACGCGATGGTTGCTGGAAGTAAGCATGCCGCAGATAAGCCCTGTAAAACACGCCCTAATAATAATAAAATTGGTGCATGCGAGATGATCAATGCAATAGAGCCAAGTATACTTAATATTAGACCTGCATTTGTGATTTTAACTCGACCTATTTTATCAGATAATCCCCCTGCTACGACTATAAATACACCTGTTAAGAGTGATGTCAGACTGACCGCAATATTAACAATACTCATATCTACATGATAAAAACGTTGAACATGTGGTGCGATATTCAAAAAAGACTGTGCAAATAACCAGTATGTGAGAATCCCTAAGATAATCGCTACAATTAGTTGTTTCCCTTTATTAAACTGTTCGCTCATCGTAAGTGGCCTCCTACTCTTCCGTCATTTATTTCGTTACAGCACTTTGACCTGCAATGCGACCAAAAGTAAAAATATCTGCCAGTGCATTTCCACCTAAACGGTTACCAGCATGAATACCACCGGCAACTTCACCAGCCGCATATAAACCTTCAATGATATGACCTTCAACATCTATAACTTGTGCATGCGTGTTTATTTTTAAACCACCCATAGTATGATGTATTGCAGGTTTACGTGGTGTCGCGTAGAATGGTGCTTTTTCAATTTTTAAATCAAATGCATTTTTATTGAAATCCTCATCTTGTCCTTGTTCTACGAAGGTATTATATCTTTCAATCGTGTTCACAAAAGTAGTTGTATCAATGTTTAATTTTTGGGCTAATGCTTCTAAGGTATCTGCTTTTACTAAAGTGCCGTCTTCTAATTCTTGATTAATTTTATCCTCAGTTGTATTCATAGCTAGTGCTTTAATATTTGCATCTGCAATAATATAGAAGATACCGTCTTTTTGTTCTAATGCTGCCTTAGATAATACATCTCTACTTTCAAATTCGTTAACAAAACGTTGTCCTTCCTTATTAACGAAGACAAAGTTTGAAGGTGTTACGATTAATCCAGTAAATAATGCACCTGTCTTCGGATCAGAAATCGGCATCATTTGAGAGAATCCCATACCTACGATGTCAGCGCCTGCCTGCACACCTAAACGTATACCATCACCTGTAATTGCAGGAGAATTCGTTGTCTTAATGTCATCAGGAATATTATCCCAATACGTATTATATTGTTGTAGCATTTTTGTATTCGCTCCAAAGCCACCAGTAGCCAACACTACACCATGACGTGTATGAATCTTCACTTTAGCACCATTTGCTTTACGTGCTTCAATACCAACAACTTGATTACCTTCTTTGATTAACTTTTCTGCAGTAGTTTCTGTAAAAATACGACCATGATTATGTTTAACGTAGTCTCCTAAATTTTCAATGTACTCTAAACCTTGTGCTTTCATTGGTTTATGACCACGACGCCATAAAGCACCCACAGGCATATCTACAAACGAACGATCAAAATGTACACCTTTGTCTTTCAACCAGTATACAGATTCCAAAACGTTATCTGTGAGTGTTTTAACTAAATCATAATCACCTGATATTTCGACATTATTACGATCTTTACGTTTACCACCTAAATATGTTTGAATACGATGTAATTCGACAGAATCAAAAAGATATTCATCTTCATTACTGCTATTTTCAAGATAGTCTTTAATTTGACGTTTTAAAGTATTGAAATCTTCAATGTAAGCTTCATCTATATCATTTTCATCATGATTTAATAACTGTATGAGTGTCTCTTTTTCACCAGCAAGTGCCGGGAATGCATTTTGCCATTTAGGCTCAGCAGCGTTGACTTGACCACCTGTACGGATAGTATTGCCACCTATCGCCGCAAATTTCTCAAGCATGATGACTTCTTTTCCTTCATCTAATACCGTAGCAGCTGCACTGAGTCCGGCACCTCCTGTACCGATCACAACGACGTCAGTCGTCTCTTCAACGACCTCATCAGACCACTGAACGACTGGTTTAGGACGCGCCCGTAAAATATCTGGGTCTTCTCCTGCTTGTTCAATTGCATCTGCAATACCTTGCACGATGCCTTCACTTGTTACTGTCGCACCTGAAATGACATCTACATTCAGTGTTTGCCCATTGATAATATCTTGAGGTAAACGTTCAAACACTGGGTTCGCTATGCCTTCAGACTCTCCGCTATCATCTACCTCGATACTTACAATCTTATCTTCTGATAATTGGACTTTCATAGGTAAGTTGCCATTATGACCTTTTGCATAGACATGATACGTACCTTTGTTAAATTTAACTTTTTTATTTTGAAGTGCTTTTAATTTTTCATATTTACGATGCTCTTCTTCTTTATCTAAAATCATAAAGTCCATTACTTTCCATAAAGGGGATGGTATGTGAAGTACTTTCTGATCATGTATATCGACAAATTGTTCTACTTCTTCGTTTTGTGAAATTTTATCTGTCCATTGTGGTTCCACTAAATAGGCTTTCCCAACACTTAAAAGATCATATCCTAGTTCAAGGGCATGTTCTGCATCTTGTCGTTGGGCAATACTACCTACACCAATTAATGGAATTTTTGCCAACTGTGCACTTTGCATTTTGATGTACTTATTAATTAAAGGTTCTGTATCTTCTTGATTCACAATAGATGTACGTTGATAACTGTTTGCTGATATATGGAAGTAATCAGGTTCATATTCTGCTAATGTATTTAGTAAAAACATAGTATCTTCAAAACGTATGCCTGGTTCTTCAATTTCTTCAGGTGAGAATCGATATCCTATAATAAAATGAGAAGCCTCTTTTTCAGCAACGACGTGTTGAACCTTTGTTAAAACTTCGATTGGAAATCGTGTACGTTTTTCACGACTGCCTCCCCATGAATCTTGTCTCCGATTAGAATGTGGAGAGAAAAATTGTTGTAATAAGTATGTGTTGGCGCCATGAATTTCGACACCATCAAACCCCGCTTCTATAGCGCGACGTGTAGCCTCTCCAAAGTCATCAATCATCTGATTGATTTGAGCATGTGTCATTTCTCTAGGTGGTACAGCATCAGGTCTTAATGCTGCAATGGGGCTCGCAGATATCGGCTGCTCTCCTTCATTAAATTTAGGATTTGCCATTCTTCCGGCATGATAAAGTTGCAAAATCGCTTTTGATCCCTTAGCTTGAATCGCTTCTGCTAAACGTTTGAGTCCATGTATTTTGTCATCATTATCAATACCTATAGCTCCCGGAAATCCTCGTCCGTGATTTTCAACAAAACAACTTTCAACAATGATTGCTGAAGCATCACCAGCTCTAAATTGATAATAATCAATCATTTCTGATGTAACACTTCCATCAAAATACCCAGCTTGGATAGTCATGGGTGCCATTAATACTCTATTTTTTAATTCGGCACCACATTTAAATTTAAAAGTATCGAATATTTCCTTACTCATAGCAAATCCTCCTAGTTTTTTGTGAATATTTTCACATTATTGCTTAAAAATAAAATACTCTTCATGAGTATTCTTTAAATTTTTATAAATACTTTTGCATTTTCGAAGTCATTAAAACGCTTCCATCTCTTGTCACAATAATGCCTTCAATACCGTCAATGAGATTTAATAATTCAATATTTTTTTGTGACTGACCAAAACTACAAATTGTACTCCATACCTCGCCATCAATCCCATGATCAGATATGATTGTCACGCTAGCGATATCATTATCTACAGGATAACCTGTTGTTGAATCCAATATATGATGAAATAATTGATTTTCCTGTATGAAGTAGCGTTCGTAGATACCTGATGTGACAACTGATTGATGCTCTACGCTTAATGTAACGAGTGGTAGTGCATCCTTATGAAATGGATTACGTACACCTACATGCCATTTTTCTAATGTTTCAGGTTGTCTACCAATTGTTAAAACATTACCACCTAAATCGATAATGGCAGAAGATACACCATGAGATAAAAAGTATTGCTGTAATTGATCAGCAAAATAACCTTTAACTATGGCTCCTAAATCAATCTCCATTCCTGATTGTGTAAGAAATACTTCATGTGTTTTTGAATTTAGAACAAGATTTTCAGGATTCATACACAATAAAGCACGTTGTATATCCACTTCTTTAGGTTTCAATGCATCTTTAAAACCAATTTTCCATAATTTGACTAGTGGCCCTATCAAAATGTTCATCTTAAAATTAGAAGATAATGTAGTTTCATAACCATAACGTATCATGTTAAAGATTTCAGAACTAACCTTGACTGGTGCGATACCTGCATGTTGATTCACATTCATCAAATCTGATTTCGGATCATTAGCACTAAATTGTGATTCCCAAGCACGAATTTTTATTTCAGCTTCTTGAAGTAATGTATCCGGATGTTGATGCTCAATCGATAAACGTATCACCGTCCCCATTGCTTTAATCATTAGCGTTTTCACCTTTTGACTCCCCCTTTCCACCTATTCCACAACGCTAATATGTATATAAAAATTAAAATCTACTTTTAAATAAAAATGATTACTTTAATATCTACATTTACATTAACATAATTTCAAATATTTGGTTTTTGCTTATTTAAATGTTCACAATTATATCAAATATTAATCAAAGAATAAATTTTACTCTTTTAAATTATGCTTCTTTGAATCTTTTTAATAAAAAAAGAGTGGAACAGAATCCATACAGAATTCTTTATTCCACTCTCACAAAACTAACTAGAGTTGACAGCCTTTAACATTCCCAAGTAATCAACTCAGTCAAACGAAAATACTTCCACATCTGAACATATCATTTCTGTCAATGTTTCTTTGATGTCGTCTTTTTTATATTTTAAATAGATTTATTCATTTTGTAGGGCTTTTTCAATAGCTTTAATATTTTCTTTCATAAATGATTGGTAAGTATTTTTGTCATCATCTTGTTGTTTTGTGTGTGATCCCATATTGTAAAATTTAATTGTTTTAGCATTTGTCTCTTTTCTTACCGTATCTGCTACTTTATGAGATACATTTTCTTCTATTAAAATATTTTTCACTTTATCTTCTTTAATTTGTTTAACAATATTTGTTAAATCTTTTTGGCTTGGTTCTTCCGCATTCATATTTTCAATGCCTTCTTGTTCAAAATGATAGCGTTCAGCTAGATAACCTATAGAGTCGTGTGAAATATAAACAGTTTTATCTTCATTACCTTTCACAGCATGTTTCATATCTTTATCTAGGTCTTTTAACTCTTTAACTAGTTGGTTGTAATTCTTTTCATAATAAGATTTATGTTTGCTATCTTTCTCAATCAATTCATCTTTAATCGCTTTAGCAAATTTTTGACTTACTACAGGATCCAACCAAATGTGTGGGTCGTATTTTCCATGGTGATGATGTTCATGTTCGTGTTCATCTTCATGTGATTCACCATGTTCGTGACCTTCTCCGTGCTCATGTTCATGTTCTTCGCCTTTTAATAAATCTTTATTTTTATCTAAAGTCGATTCTAGTGATAGTGTTTTATCTTTATCATTTATAGCTTTAGCGATTTTCTTAGCTACGGGATCTAAGTTATCACCAGTATATAAGAATAAGTCTGATTTCCCAATATCTACCATTTGTTTTTGACTTGGATCATATGTATGTGGATCTACGCCTTTAGGGTAAACCGATTCAACATTTACATATTTACCACCAATTTGCTGTGCAAATGATTTAAGTGGATAGACTGTTGTCTTCACATCTAATTTTCCTTTATGATCAGATGACTGATTATGACTATCTTTACCGCAAGCAGCAAGTGCCAATGTTAGTACTGCTACAAAAAATAAAATTAAACCTTTTTTATACATGTATACATCTCCTAAATCGAAATTGTTACGCTTTAATATTTACATTATTTTTTATTATTGTCAACGGTAATATTTAATCTCTAAAAAGTCTGAAAAAAGCAAAAGTTTTCTATTTGATACATTTATGCACAACATAATCACGCAGTTGCATAAACTACTGTTACTTTTTCATTTGAAATGTAATAGCATTATCGCTATACTTTTAAATCGTAATAATTACGTTTTTCAGAAATAAATTCAGAAAGGATGTGTTACCATGTCTCATCATCGCATCATCATCATCGGCGCAGGAGCCGCTGGTGTGGGTATGGCAATCACTTTACAAGAATTCAATATTAAAGATGTTCTAATCATTGAAAAGGGAACCATCGGTCATTCATTTAAACATTGGCCTCTATCAACAAAGACCATCACACCATCATTTACAACTAATGGTTTTGGCATGCCAGATATGAATGCAATAGCTAAAGATACATCACCTGCCTTCACTTTCAATGAAGAACATTTATCTGGAAAACGTTATGCTGAATACCTCTCACTAGTAGCTACGCATTACAATCTAAATGTCAAAACAAACACCAATGTTTCACGTGTAACATACATAGATGGTGTATATCATGTATCAACGGACTATGGTGTTTATACCGCAGATTATATATTTATAGCAACTGGAGACTATTCATTCCCATATCATCCTTTTTCATATGGACGTCATTACAGTGAAATTCAAACATTCACTCAATTAAAAGGTGATGCTTTTACAATCATTGGTGGTAATGAGAGTGCTTTTGATGCTGCCATAAACCTTAGTCAAACAGGCGCAAGAATATCAATATATACATCTAAAACTGGACTTAAAAAGGAAGATGCAGACCCAAGTATAAGATTATCACCATATACTCAACAGCGATTACAGAACGCTATACAAGAGGGTGCATTAATTGAAATGCATGTGGGCTACCGAGCACACAAAGTAACATATCAAGATCATTCCTATAAGATACACTTTGATAATGGGCATATTGTTCACTCTCATACTGAACCGATTATCGCAACTGGATTTGATGTCACCCAAAATCCTTTAATAGAGCAACTATTTCAAGTACGACAATCAGAAATTCAGTTAACAGAATTGGACGAGTCTACAAAGTTTCCTAATGTATTTTTAATTGGTGCTACTGTACGTCATCAAAATGCCATTCTTTGTTACATATATAAATTCAGAGCACGTTTTGCAGTATTAGCACGCATAGTAAGCCTACGCGAAGGCTTACCTGAAGATGCGTCTTTAATTCAGTCATATCGTCAAAAAAATATGTTTCTAGACGATTATAGTTGTTGTGATGTGAATTGCACATGTTAAAAGTAACCTTTAATTTACGTGATGGGACGTTTACTGACATTCCAGATGATGCACATTACTTTTTAATTGAAGACTATGACAAATTAACTCCCAGTCAGCAAACTTTATTAAAACGTTACATTATCAAACATCA
This sequence comes from Staphylococcus sp. HMSC068G11, assembly GCF_001815825.1. Taxonomy (NCBI): domain Bacteria; kingdom Bacillati; phylum Bacillota; class Bacilli; order Caryophanales; family Staphylococcaceae; genus Staphylococcus; species Staphylococcus sp. HMSC068G11. The sequence goes on along the minus strand of NZ_KV822062.1, from coordinate 12,091 downwards.
ATTAGATATTTCATTACAACATGCTATTCTTTCATCTCCACTCCATAGTTTAAATATGATTAAAAAGTTAGAGACTTTTGTTAAGGAGAGCAAAGCATACCATCCTCAATTTCACAATATTATTTGTGGATGGTGCTTTATTGTACTTATGTTTGCTTTACCCATCTACTTGTCTTATCACGTTTCAGACGGATTACAATACTACGTGTCACACTGGTTAACTAAACTATCCCAAATATCATTATTTCAAGAAAATAAGCTACAACATATTTTATTCGGTCATTATGGTGTCATTTCTTTAGGTACATATTCATTCGTCTGGGCGTTACCAGTTGTTTTCATGATTAGTTTATCTACAGCTCTTATAGATATAACTCATTTAAAGCATTATATCGTTTGGTCTATCGAACCTACGATGATGAGACTTGGTCTTCATGGATCAGATATCATACCCTTGTTAGAAGGATTTGGTTGTAATGCTGCTGCCATTACTCAAGCTACACATCAATGTCATCGTTGTACAAAAGTACAATGTATGAGCTTGGTAAGTTTCGGAACTGCATGTAGTTATCAAATTGGTGCGACATTATCGATATTCAACGCAAGCCACCGCTCTTGGTTGTTTTTGCCATACATAGGCATGGTTTTCTTAGGAGGAATCATACATAACAAGCTGTGGTATAGTCACCGAACATCTATAACAACACCATCAGTTTTTCAACGACAACTCGTACGTTGGCCTAAACCAAACCTACTCTTAAAAGCAGCGTGGAAAAGTATTCAAATGTTTATTGTACAAGCCTTACCTATTTTTATAGGAATTTGCCTTATTGTAAGTCTATTGTCTCTTACGCCTATTTTGACTTTTATATCAAATGCATTCATACCTTTATTATGGCTACTAGATGTACCTACACAGCTTGCACCAGGTATTCTGTTTTCAATGATACGTAAGGATGGGATGTTGTTGTTTAATATGAATGGCGGTACTTTAATTCAAAGACTTTCCGCATTCCAATTATTGTTGCTAGTCTTTTTTAGTTCAACATTTACAGCATGTTCAGTAACAATGACTATGCTCATGCGTCGACTCGGTTCAATTCTAGGAATTAAAATGATAATGAAACAAATGGTATCGTCCACAATTTGCGTCACCATACTAGTCATAGCAATGTTAAGCATAACTAAAATTTCAGACTTAGGAGTGATGTTATGGAAATCATTATTATCGGTGGTTTTTTAGGAAGTGGCAAGACCTCAGCAATAAATCATTTAATCGCTGATGCACTTGAAAACAACTTAAATCCTGCTGTTATTATGAATGAATTTGGAAAAAGAAGTGTTGATGGCCAACTTATAGAACGTCCTGAAGTACCTATGAGTGAAATCACTGAAGGATGCATTTGTTGTGTGATGAAATCAGACGTATCACAACAACTACATGAACTATACTTAAAATATCAACCAGATATCATCTTTATTGAATGCAGTGGTGTAGCTGAACCACTAGCTGTCGTCGATGCATGCTTCACACCCGTACTTGCACCTTTTATCACTTTAAGGAGTATGGTGGGAATTATTGATGCAAGCATGTATTCACGAATTAAATCTTATCCACAAGACATTGCAGCTCTATTTTATGAACAACTTCGTCATTGTTCGACTTTATTTGTTAATAAAATAGATAAGATAGAGGTGGAAGAAACCGCCCGCTTGCTACGTCAACTCGAGCGTCTCAATAGCGATGCCAATATTCAAGTTGGTCAATTTGGAGAATTAAATTTAAAATCACTGCTAGAGCCAACACATATAAATTCAAATGCATGTGGCACTTTGCATAGTAATATAAATCATCAATTCATTGAAAATCCTAGGCTACAAACAAAAGAAGAAATGATTAGTGCGTTAGATAACTTGCCTCAAGATGTTTACCGTGTCAAAGGGTTTGTTCGTTTTTCAGATCAGCAACACGTTTATTTAGTACAGTATGCACAAGGAAATATAGAATTATCTCCCATTCAACTTAAAGCTGATGTACCATTGTATCTCATTGTTATAGGAAAACATTTAAAACAAATACAACTTGATTTATAAAAGCACATCTCTCAATCATCAGTTTAACTTTATACATAAACAAACCTCTAAATGCCTTTTGTTCATTTAGAGGTTTTTGGTACTTATTTCTATTGTTCGTCTTTTATTAACGTTTGCGCTTTTGAACTGATTCCATGCTTACTTTTACTCATTATTTACATCACTTGGATTAAATTCCAAACTATCCGCAAAGTAGATGCTTTGTTCTTTGTTGTCGACGACAAAAGAAAACTCGATTTCTTTATAACCTATAGATGAACCTTTAAGATCACCATCCCCTTTTAATATTAGTTTAGGAGCTCTCTTAATCGGAATATCATACCTCTTTCTGAGTTGCTTCACATTGTCATCTTCATTACTTAATTGGTACTCTGCCGAATAGCTTGGTACGTTTGGGTTATAAGACACATTTCCATTCTTGTAGTCTTTTAAATTTTTAAAATTTCCATATTGAGAGAAAAACTGAAAGTTTTTAATTTCATTTTTTAATTTTTCATCGGCGATAGGTTTAGTCGGTTCAATTTTATTGTTTTTAAGGCGAACCGGATATTCTTTATCTTTACTGTGCACTCTCCCTTTTTTATCTTCTGTAATTATATTTGTATAAAAATGACCAGTCGTCTTTCTAGTATTTCTATTCATATACAAAACCATACCTCTAGATTTCATCGCTTGACCTTTTTTCTGAATATTCATTTCTGAATTAATAATCCATGTCCCTTTGTCCTCTTTTTCAAATTCTTCATCACGATAGCCTTCTTTATCGTATAAATCTTCTAAATTTTTAATTGGATACATACTTAATGTTTTATTAAAATTTTCTTTAATTTCCGCTTCTTTATTATTTTCTTTATTCATAAATCCACATCCGCCAATAAAAAACGTTAATATTAAAATGCTTATGTAAGAAATGCACTTCCCATAATATTTCATCTTTTCACATCTCTCTATTATTGTATACATTTATTAAATATACATTTTATTGATATAAATATAAGGTTATAAAAAATCAATTTTATATTATAAAATCATTCATACACATTCAATTTAATTTATTTATATATTTTTTCGGCGAAACAATCAAAAAACCTCATTAAATGTACCGCAATCATACATCTAATGAGGCTATTATCGTTCTTTTAATCGCTACTTACGTGTAATACCATCTAACTCTTCGACTTTCAACATATTATTTATCATACTCATATAGAATTGACCTAATTCTTCTCCAGTTCGCTTATAATCAGTAGTATCTAAGCCGACTAAATCTAGATGATCCCAATCATATTGTACGGGTCTCACTTGCCAAATACCCTTGTCAGTTGCTAGGTTCATCATACCTACCTTCTTAAATGCTTCATCACTTGGATGTAGTGAAGAAGACACAGGTACTATGCCATCATTTACTCTGACATTTTTATTATCATCTCCACCTATCACACGACTTGTTAAATCGAATAGTGGGAATTGTCTAATATTCGGCACTTCATTGCCTAATGGTCCAGTATGTGTTGCAGCACCTGTATATGATGTATAGACGATATTAGGATTCAATGTCGTCATTTGGTTTAACTTTTCTGCTCCAGCAGTTGTTAAATCATTTACAGCCTGATCTTCAGTCTCCCAAACTTTACTATTCGCTATACGTTTTGCATATTCAGCATATGATTCATTAGGTTGCTGTTTGAAGCCCCATTGAGAAAAACCTAGTTCTAAATCGAGCGCTTTAGTTCCACCAATTTTTCCAATTCTATTAATTGTATCTTTAATAAATTTAGTCGACCCTAGTTTATCTGCAGCAGGTGTGCCATTATGAGGCGTTCCTAATGTAGTAATCGTAGACACCATATTATCTTGTCCACCTTTAAACAAATCGGATACCGTACCACCATATTGACGTTGATAGTCTATTTCTTCTTGATTTCCATTTCTTAAAAAATGTTCCATCAAGCGTATCGTTTGGCCACCCATACTATGTCCAACAAGATGTATCTTTTTACCTGGTTCCCAATCAGGCATGATGCCTTCATATGTTCTGCCATAACGCTTGTGACCATATTTTGCAGCATGTGCAGCACCATAATCTACTCGTCCACCTTTAATATAATAATACAATTCAACAGCACGGTCATAATTGCTGCTAAATGCCCCTACATTGGCTTCGTGAACTCGGTAACCTAATTTTGTAAGTTCTTGTTTCACGTTATATTTAGTACCACCCCAATAATTTGGGTACATGCTGAATGCATCTTCACCGACTAAACCTACAAATCCATGTACAAACACGACTGGATATTGATTTTTATATTGAGCTTGCGCAGTAAGTTGATTGATATGTTTAGTTTGTTTTGATTTCACAACGCGTGGTGAAGTTAATGATGTTTGCTTTTTTTGATTTGTTTTAACTGTTTTATCAGTTTTTGTGTTACCTATTTTGTGTACTTTAGAAGATGGTTGTTTTACTGTTTTATCTCTATCTTCTATAGACTGTGATTGTTTAGGTTGTGTTCCTTTTGAAGATGAGTCTTGAGTTTGATCAGATGGGTGTTGCTTTTTATCTGATGAATCTTGATCATTATTTTGGTTTTGAGTATTAGGTTGATGTCCTGTTTGTGAGTGTTGATTATCTTTAAACTGTTGTTTGCCTTTATCATCTTGATTTTGGCCTTTTGGATATGTATCCTGACGTGAATTTGGGGTAACATGATTGTCTTTTGATTGTTGTTCCATTGAAGTTTGTTTTTGGTCATTTAATGGTGACGTTTGTGTTGAATCTTGTTGTATTTGATTACTCTTTTTTTGTACATTGCCATCAGATTGATTCTCTTGACTAGTCTTTGATTGGCTCGCTGTCTCACCCTCTTGATTCAATTCGTAAGATAAATGAGTTGTATCTTCTTTGTGTTCAACTTGTTCTGTTTGTTGTGACTGTTCGTTAGAATCTGATGATGATTGTGTCATTTCAGCAGCTTGAGCATGCTGACCACTGACAAATATTGTAATCCCAGTAATGATTGACACGACTCCCACCGTGTACTTCCTAATGCTAAATCTTCTTGTTTCATTATTATTTTTCAAAAAATCACCTCTATAAGTTTTTCCCCCTATAAAAGATGAAAATATAACTGTTATGTATAGATTAACATAAAAATATAAATTACTTTAGTTTATTTATTAAAACTTTGTAAACTTTACATTTTGAATTATTAAAAATAATAAATACTTAAATATAATTATTATGTGTATACACAATATTAAAATTGATTGATAACATATTGAAAATGTTTTTCATTACACATGATGAAGAAGCATGAGCACTTGATAATAATTAGAAGTGATAATTATAAACATTTGCTTCATAGTCGTGTTAAAAGTATAGACATCATGTCACTATATCCATCCATTATTCCATTATAATTTATATCAATTTAATTTTGTTCAATTTATATTTTTAACGTATAAGTATTATAACTTAACGTTTAGGAAATAAATGAATTATATTTTAAAATAAATGTTATATTCAGTTTGAAAGAGTTGCAAAAAACTTTAGTAAAGGAGTACTTTTTATGAAGAAAAAATTAAGTTATATGATTACCATTATGCTTGCTTTTACGCTAAGTTTAGCACTTGGCCTATTTTTCAATAGTGCTCACGCCGACTCGTTACCACAAAAGAATGGTGCAAACCAAAAAACAACTAAAGTCACTGTCAGTAATAAAGACGTTCCAGATGCAGTTCGCAAACTTGCTGAAGAACAATATTTATCTCGTGTAGCTTTATTAGATAAAGCTTCCAACCACAAAGCAACATCGTATACACTTGGTGAACCTTTTAAAATTTATAAATTTAATAAGGAAAGCGACGGCAATTATTATTATCCAGTGCTCAATAAAAAAGGAGATGTCGTTTATGTAGTAACAATTTCTCCTAATCCTTCAAATTCTAAAGCTTCAAAACAGCAAAACAATTATTCCATTAATGTTTCTCCATTTCTTTCTAAAATATTAAACCAATATAAAAATCAAAAGATAACAATTTTGACTAATACAAAAGGATATTTTGCACTTACTGAAGATGGTAAAGTGACACTTGTGCTTAAAACGCCACGTAATAATGAAAAAACATATGAAAATGCCACTGAATCCACTAAACCTAAAGATTTAAATGATTTTAAACAAACTGCATCAGTAACAAAACCAACTTTAGAATATCAAAGTACACGAAATGAAATGTACGCAGAATATGTAAATCAATTAAAGAATTTCAGAATACGAGAAACACAAGGGTATAATAGTTGGTGTGCCGGCTATACCATGTCAGCACTACTCAATGCCACATATAATACAAATCGATATAATGCAGAATCAGTAATGAGATATTTACATCCTAATTTAAGAGGTCACGACTTCCAATTTACAGGACTAACATCTAACGAGATGCTTCGTTTTGGTAGATCACAAGGCAGAAATACTCAATATCTTAATAGAATGACTTCATATAATGAAGTAGACCAATTAACAACTAATAATCAAGGTATAGCTGTATTAGGTAAGCGTGTTGAATCAAGCGATGGTATTCACGCTGGACATGCCATGGCTGTGGCTGGTAATGCTAAAGTTAACAACGGACAAAAAGTCATTTTAATTTGGAACCCATGGGACAATGGTCTCATGACTCAAGATGCACATAGTAATATCATTCCAGTATCAAATGGCGATCACTATGAATGGTATGCATCAATTTATGGTTATTAATATAGAAAGGTGTGCTTATGCATAATTACAACAACATTAACATCGTAAGTGATGATTCAAAATATCAAGAAATTTGTTGGTTCCATACATTAGAAGGTATTTGGCACCCTGTAGAAGTAGAAACTTCACCATTAAATATTACATTTAATAAAGAGATAACACCTAATTACGTTTGTACGTTAATAAATGAAGATTCCAGAAAAATAATTTTAAGTAATGTAGACAATCCGAATATCATTATTGAAATGATTCTTATTAATTCAAAAAAATTGGTTTTTAATGCTATAAGTAAAGAAGGCTTAGGTACTTCGCCTAAAATCACGTTTACAAAATAATTTATACCCTGTAACTCTTTCATTAAAAAATAATATGATATAACTAAAAAGCTCCCAGTAAAGGTCACATTTTAAATGCTTTCTTTACTGGGAGTGTTTATTATTACTTATTTTTCTATGATTTCTTTAGGTACTGTTTCTAAAAAGGAAACATATTCATTTAAATTTATTCCTTCGTCTACGAAGATAATTCTTCCTCCGTGACGCGTACCTTTTTCTTTAATATTAAAGATTCTACGATATCCTAACTTAGGCGACGCAAAATATCCAGTCGTGTAATGCAAATCGTCTGATACACATAGTTCTGCTTTTACACCTTCAAATGCATTGATACAAGTTGCAAGTGCACGTGCATCTTTTACTCTTTCTGATATTTCTCCATTACATTTGCATGTTTTAAATGCTAATTGTGTTACCCTGATACCTCGTTGTTCAGTGCTATCAAGTCGTTGTCCGGTTTGTGCAGATAGAATAATGGCTCCAGTATAAGTAATATCATTTTTTATAAATTCTAACCCTTTGTTTAGCGCATATTCAGAAACACCTGTTTGTTTTGCTAATTGTGTTAAAGTATCGTTTAGATTTTCAACCACTGGTAATGCTACTAACGTTTGAATCGGTGCCTTAACCTTTTCAATTTTCAAATTTAAGAAATCTATATTTCCATTTTCATGATTAAAGGCTTTATTAAAATATTTTTTTAAATAATTTTCTAAATCCTCAAATTCACACATTGTTTCAGCACCGCTAATATGAATATCTTCGTGGCTTGCACGCATTTTTATACTATACATAGCTATCACCTTCATCGTATTGTTTCATTACATTGAAAAGTCGATCAATATCATCTGTGTCATGAAAATAGGATAATGAAATTCTTAATGTTGGCTGTGACACTGTTGGATACCTTAAATAACTGACAAATATACCATGTTCAAATAACATGTCGTATTGTGCTTGTGCTGAAGCCAAACTATCACAAACGATATTTTTGATAGGTGTATTAGATAATGGTTGATCGGGAAATAATTCCATGAATTGGTGATTAAAATATTCACTAAGTACATTCAACTTCTCTCGTCTGTATGTATCTTCAATCACATGTTGTAAGCTCACTTGAATAAAATACAAATGATAGCTAGGTAAACTACTCGAGTAGATAAGCGAACGACCTTTATTAATGATTAAATCTTTTATATCTTTTGAACTGAATATGACGCCACCATGGGCTCCCCACGCTTTAGATAAACTTGAAGTAACTATGTCAATGTCTGCATGATACTCAAAGAGATTTAATCCTAAACTATGAGATGCGTCAATAATTAAAATCGCATTGTAACGTTGCTTGAGATGTACTAGCCTATTAATATCTGCTTTAGTGCCATTAGTAGAAAACACACTATCAGAGACAATTACTTTTTGAACATCTGGATTGGTGTGCCGTGCTAAATGACTTTCCAGGTCATCATAGTTTAAATGTTGATAAATCACTTTTGATAAACCACTTAATTTAATACCGTCTATTATACTGGCATGATTCTGTTGATCCGAAAAAATAACAACATTATTATTTTTAAAAATATTAAATACCGCCAAATTCGCATCGTAACCACTATTAAAAATTAAGGCGTCTTCAAAATTAAAATGCTCGCTAATTGCCTGTTCTAATTGCTGATAAACGACTGAGTTGCCACTCACTAATCTAGAACTTGATAGATGGATACTATATGTCTTTATAAAATCTAAGAAATTTTGAGGTTGATATTCAAGTTGTCCTATACCGAGATAATCGTTCGAAGTAAAATTAATATAAGATTGGTCATTGATATAAATATATTGTTTTTCTACGGACTGAATCGGCTGAAGCTCTCTATATAAAACTTTATCTTGAATCTGTTTTAACTGTGCTTTAATGTCCATAAATCCCCTCTTACTTCTTACCCAATGTTTGATGTAAGGCTTTGTTGAAAATTTTAACCATTTTTTTAATTTCTTTATTAGACATACTTAAAATAGGTACGAAAGTGATGACATTTTCCAAATTACGAATCATCAATCCATTCTCTTTACATCGACGTATAATCAGTTCTACAGTTGGAATATCGAGTGGTGTCTGCGTTGATTTGTTTTCAACTAATTCCACACCATACATTAATCCCCGCCCTCTAATATCTCCAATATTTTTATGAGGTTGAAGTGCCTCTAAGCGTTGCTTTAATGTTTGAGATGTCTTTTGAATGTGCCCAATCAGATGCTTCTTTTTAAAAAGATTAATATTCTCAAGTGCTACGGAACAAACTAACTGATTACCTGTATATGTATGACCGTGGAAAAACGTATTCTTACCGTGACTCTGACCTAAAAAAGCATCATATATCTTTTGAGATGTTAAAGTTGCCGCTAACGGTAAATAACCACCTGTAATCGCCTTACCCAGACACATAATATCTGGTTGTACATCTTCATGGTTACAAGCAAACATTTCTCCCGTACGTCCGAAACCAACAGCTACTTCATCACAAATTAGTAATACATCATATTTTCTACATAACTGTTCTACAGCTTTCAAAAAACCATGCGGATGAACGAATAAACCTGTTGCACCTTGTATAAGTGGCTCTAGAATAAATCCTACTATTTCATCATTTCTCTCAGATAATATATTTTCAATTTGATTCAGTATTGAATTAAGCATTTCCGCTTCATTGCGGTACTTACTTTTATATAAACACGGTGTTTCTATCTGTATATTTTCAAAAATAAGGTCTTTAAAAATTTTGTGGAAACTATCGATACCACCAACGCTAACAGAACCTATTGTATCTCCATGATATCCATGATGTAATGTAAGAAATTTATTCTTCTTCGCATATCGTTTAGCATCGATATTCTTCCAATATTGATAAGCCATCTTAATAGCAATCTCTACCGACGCACTCCCTGTATCGGAGTAAAACACTTTTTGTAATCTATCTGGTGTTAATTTGACTAACTGTTCGGCTAGCTCAATCGATGGAATATTAGACGAACCTAATAGCGTAGAATGGGCAATCTTATCAAGTTGTTTATGAATAGCTTTATTTAACTTTTTATGCTGATGTCCATGCACATTGACCCATAATGACGCATAACCATCTAAATATTTATTACCTTCAGTATCGTATAAATAACTTCCGCGACCTTTTTCAATAATAATATTGTCATTTTTAGCATAGACTCCCATCTGTGTGAATGGGTGCCATACATACTGTGCATCTTTATGATTTAACTCTCGTGTATTAGCCATTGGATCCTCCTATAATTCGTTGTATAAATGCTTCGGAAAAGCTTTCTTGAGTCGCTTGATGACCTAACGTATAAACAGACTTGTGTATTAATTTTTCAATGGTATGTAAATTATCCTGTTCAATAGCACTATCAGTATAGTTATTCATGATTACCACGTTCGGGGGAAGTTCTTGATGATCAATATATTTCTGGTGAACGATGGCATCATTAATCGCACCTAACTTTGAAGGTAAGACACTCACAATGAAATCCGATGTGTCTTTAATTAAATCTGTTGTCATATAAAAATGGTCACTGTATTCATAGATAGGCACTGCAATACCGCCCGCACCTTCAATGAGAATCATATCGAATTGTGCTTTTAGTGATTCGAGTTTGTCTATCATTGTTTGATGGTTCAATTGCTGATGCCTTTCAATTTTGAATGCTAAATGTGGTGAAACTGGATCTTTGAATGTGTAAAGAGACGTAACGTCATAGTCTAAATCGCATTCGTTTTTATAAATTTCTAAATCTGGGTATCTACCTCCACCAATTTCTTCAGTTTGAAAAGGTTTGAAAATACATACCCGATATCCCCTCGTTCTTAATGCTTTATAGAGATATTTAGTGACATACGTTTTACCGATGTCAGTATTCGTTCCAGTTACAAATATATTCATGTTTATCATGTCACCTATCTTTAATGTAAACTTATTACATTTTAAAGTTTACATTTAGAATATGAAGGTTGCAAGTGATAACAATAAGTAGGTAAAGTGTGTGATTAAATGAGGAAAGTAAAAGAATTTCGAGAAATGGTACGTGCTACATATTTTAGATGTGAAGATAAACATAATTTTTGAATTCATTGTTACAAAATAAGGATAGAAATAATTTGTATAAGAGGACAATTAGAAGATTCATTCTAGCAATGGCGATTATTGCAAAAAAATACACCTGAGACTATCATTGATGTCCCAGATGATTATAAATAAAATCATTCATATGCGTATCAATATTAATAACCAAATGCGTGAGCAATATCTTGAATGATGCCACCTGCATTAGCTACGATGTTAACGATACTTTTTGCTAATTCAGCACCATCTTCTGCTTGTGCTGCTGTTACTGTATCCACAATCGCTTCGCCTAATTTAGAAACGTGTTCCATTAAGTTATCCCTCCCTCATTTCGTATTCAATGGTAGAATAACACTCATTTGAGAATAATCTAACACTCTATCGACTAAATTCACAAATTAATTTCAAACAATATGTTTTAATTGCCTTGAATTGAGCGGCAATTAATAATATGAGTTTTACAATTAACCCTCAAAATGTTTTAACACAATAACTTCAATACTTAATAATCATATACCAAAACTGCCATTAACTAATAAGTTAATGGCAGAAAGTTTTTATATGAAATTATTTTTCATTACCTTTTTTACGACGACCAAATATGAACAATGATCCGACAATTGCTAATAGAGATCCGACTAAAGTTCCCTCATTAGCTTGACGATTTTCACCTGTATCAGGTAATTGATTTTTATTATCTGTTGAATGCATTGATCTATTTGGTTGTTCTGGTGCACCTGATTGTGCTGGCGTACCTGGTTCCGCTGGTTTACCTGGT
>NZ_KV822061.1:0-36253 GCF_001815825.1 Staphylococcus sp. HMSC068G11 | reverse complement strand
AGCCAAGCTGCTTCATATAATTATATTCACTAATTATATATGATTAATCATATACTGATATTTAAAGCATTAAACTAACATTCTATGATGTTGTTTAATGCTTTTTTAATTTCTAATAAGTTTTAAAATTGCTGTGTACCAAATGATGAAATTTACAAAAAATGGAATGTAATATTAAGCTTTTTAACGACGATACATTTTTTGATATGGTTCACTAGTGCTTTTTCAGGATGCTTCAGTAGTTTATCAGATATAATTATGTTTTTTATTTCAGAAAATTCTAACTATTGTTATAATATAAAGTACTTACTAATTAGATTATTTTAATGAGGAGGCATAGCATGGAAATGTCAGAAAGGCTAGCTTCAATTCCTGATAGTTACTTTGGCAAAACAATGGGCCAAAAAGTTGAACATGGTCCTTTACCACTTATAAATATGGCAGTTGGAATTCCAGATGGAGAAACGCCAAAAGGTATTATCAATCATTTTTCAGAGGCGCTATGTATTCCAGAAAATCAAAAGTATGGTCCATTCCACGGCAAAGATGCCTTTAAACAAGCGATTGTTAACTTCTATCAAAGACATTACGATGTTGAATTAGACAAAGAAGATGAAGTTTGTATTTTATATGGGACTAAAAATGGTCTAGTTGCATTACCTACTTGTGTTGTTAATCCTGGTGAAATCGTACTTTTACCAGATCCGGGATATACAGATTATTTAGCGGGGGTCATGTTAGCTGATGCTAAGCCACTCCCTTTAAAATTGTCGCCACCAAATTATTTGCCGAATTGGAATACTATAAATGCTAAAGTTCTTGAGAAGACTAAGCTAATTTATTTAACATATCCTAATAATCCTACCGGTTCGACAGCCACACAAGATGTTTTTGATGAAGCAATTCATCGCTTTAAAGGTACTCAAACAAAGATAGTTCATGACTTTGCATATAGTGCTTTTGGATTTGACGCCAAAAATCCAAGCATATTAGCTTCTAATAATGCAAAAGATGTTGCTATCGAGATATTCTCTTTATCTAAGGGCTATAATATGTCAGGCTTTCGTGTTGGTTTTGCTGTTGGGAATAAAAAAATGATTCAAGCGTTAAAGAAATATCAAACTCATACAAATGCAGGTATGTTTGGAGCGCTTCAAGATGCTGCTACATACGCACTCAATCATTATGATGAATTTTTAGAAAAGCAAAATGAAATATTTAGACGTAGACGTGATAATTTTGAATCACAACTACAACGTGCACATTTACCGTTTGTTCACTCTAAGGGAGGTATTTACATTTGGTTACATACACCTCCGGGTTATGATAGTGAAGCATTCGAACAGTTGTTATTAAAAGAAAAGTCAATTTTAGTTGCACCTGGTAAACCATTTGGTGAAAATGGTAATCAATATGTGAGGGTTTCATTGGCGCTCGATGATAAACAATTAGAAGAAGCGGCGAATCGCTTAGCACAGTTACGGTATTTGTATGAAAGATAAAGGAGTTATAAAATGACTAAAATTAAATTAATGGGTGTCAGAGAAGAAGATGAACCTTACATTGAAATGTGGTCACAACAACATGAAGTGGAGGTAGAGATGTCGAAAGAACAGTTAACTGAAGACAATGTCCAATCTATTGAAGGATTTGATGGACTATCACTGTCTCAAACATTACCATTATCAGAAACAATTTATAATAAATTAAATCAACTTGGAATTCGGCAGATTGCTCAACGAAGTGCTGGATTTGATGGTTATGATTTAGAGTTAGCATCTAAATATGGTCTTATTATATCTAATGTGCCTTCCTATTCACCTCGAAGCATTGCTGAATTTACCGTGACTCAAGCCATCAATATTGTACGTCACTTTAATCATGTTCAAAGAAAAATGAGATTGCATGATTTTAGATGGGAGGCATCAATTTTATCTCAATCTATCAAAGATTTAAAGGTAGCGGTTATTGGCACGGGACATATTGGTGGCATTGTTGCACAAATATTCTCAGAAGGATATCTATGTGACGTTGTAGCGTATGATCCATTTCCAAGTGAACATGTGAAACCTTACGTTACCTATAAACAAAGTATAAATGAGGCTATTCAAGATGCAGATATCGTCACAATACATATGCCGTCAACACAGTATAACAACTACCTGTTTAATGAAAATATGTTTCAAATGTTTAAAAAGGGTGCTGTGTTTGTAAATTGTGCTAGAGGATCCTTAGTAGATACCAAGGCTTTGTTATCTGCAATAAATCAAGGTCAAATTAAAGGTGCGGCACTTGATACTTATGAATATGAGGTTGGCGTATATACGACAGATAGAAGTGAAGACGGTTTGAATGACCCACTTTTAGAGGAATTAATTACTAGAGAAGATATTATTGTTACACCTCACATAGCATTTTATACTGAAGCGGCAATTAAACATCTGATTTTTGATGCTTTAGATGCAACAATGGAAGTATTAAATACTGGCACGACACAGTTAAGAGTAAATTAAAAAGCATAAAGGGTAGCGAGAAGCATTCCCTTTATGCTTTTTAACATTAGCGATTATTTAACATCATAACCTTGTTCTTCAATTGCTTCTTTCATATTGTCAAATGTAACTTTTGAATCATTATACTCAACGCGTACATGATTTTCATCTAAATTTACTTCAGCACTTGATACGCCATTTAGTTTAGCTAGTGCCGATTCTACGGCGTTTCTACAATGTTCGCAACTCATACCTTCAACTTTTATGATTTTTTGTGTCATCATTATCACTCCTTTTTACTCCACATATTACATACTATCATAAAGCTCAAATGTAAATTTTTAAAGCTTTCTGTATAAATTGTTTAGAAAGTAAATCATTTTGTAAGATATTTATCATCATTATATATATACTATAGTTTCATTTTTTTCAGTCTTAAGGCATTCGTAACTACGCTAACAGAACTTAATGCCATAGCAGCACCAGCAATCCAAGGTGCTAATAAACCACAAGCAGCTATTGGGATGCCAGCTACGTTATATCCAAATGCCCAAAATAAATTTTGTCGAATATTTTTAATCGTAGCTTTACTTGCTTTGATAGCTTTTGGAACTAATAGCAAGTCACCACCAAGAATCGTAATATCTGCAGCTTCAATCGCTACCTCAGCTCCAGTGCCTATAGCCATTCCAATATCGGCTTTTACAAGTGCAGGCGCATCATTAATTCCATCGCCGACCATGGCAACCTGTTTACCTTTGTCTTGTAATAAAGAGATTTGATGTGCCTTTTCTTCGGGCAATACTTCTGCAATGACATGTTCAATGCCAACTTGTTTTGCGATGGTTTGAGCTGTTCGATTGTTATCACCAGTCAGCATAACCACGTCGATATTCATATTTCTAAGCTCTTTTATAGCTTGTTTAGCATCATTTTTTACTGTATCAGCTACAGCAATGATTCCATTAATTTGATTATCCACGGCAATCATCATTGCCGTTTGACCTAAATATTCATAGTGATTTAATTGCTCATTTAATTTATTACTAATAGATATATTGTAATCATTCATTAATTTGCGATTGCCTACAAGGATTTGTTGTTGATGAATCGTAGCTTTAATGCCATGTCCGGGAACTGATTTAAAAGTGTCATTATCAAGTAAATTAAGACCTTTATTTTTAGCATAAGTAACAATGGCATCAGCAAGAGGGTGTTCTGAAGCATTTTCAGCACTTGCTAAAAGTTGTAATGTATCATTGTCACCAACATAATCAGTTACTACAGGTTGCCCATTAGTAATTGTACCTGTTTTATCTAGCACGATTGTATCAACATAATGTGTGCGTTCTACAAATTGGCCTCCTTTGAATAATATGCCATTTTCTGCAGCGCGTCCCGTACCCACCATAATAGATGTAGGTGTTGCTAAACCAAGTGCACAGGGACAAGCAATAACTAAAACAGATATTGCTGAAACAAGTGCAGGTTCAAATTGTCCAGGGTGAACGAATATAATCCATATGATAAAAGTAATAACCGCAATGCTAACCACAATCGGAACAAAATATCCAGAAATAATATCAGCTAAGCGTTGAATCGGTGCTTTAGAACTTTGAGCATCCTCAACCACTTTAATTATATGTGATAATGCAGTATCACCACCTACTTGAGTTGCTTCAATCATGATTGAACCATTTTTATTCATGGTAGATCCAATCACTGAATCGCCACTACTTTTTTCAACAGGTATAGACTCACCAGTTAGCATGGATTCGTCTATGGAAGTATCTCCTTTAGTGACTTTGCCATCTACAGGTATCTTTTCGCCGGGTTTAATTAGTAAAGTATCTCCGACTTTAACTTTATCAAGTGGAAGCATAATTTCTTTATTTTCTTTAATTACACGTGCTTCTTTTGCTTGTAAATTTAACAATTCGCTTAATGCATTGGTAGTCTGTGATTTGGCACGTGCTTCTAAATATTTACCAAGAAGAATTAACGTAATTAAAATAGCACTTGTTTCAAAATACAAATGTGGGTGATGTGTTTGATGTGTGAGCCACATCATCATTTCGTAAATGCTATAAAAATATGCGGCACTGGTACCAACAGCAACCAATACATCCATGTTAGCTGAACCATTTCGCAAATTTTTATACGCGCCAACGTAAAATTGCCAACCAATAATAAATTGGACAGGTGTTGAAAGAATTAATTGTACCCAAGGATTGACCAAAATGGATGGAATGGAAATTGGTGAAATATGCACCACCATTACTAGTAATAGTGGCAATGATAAAATAGCTGAAATGATTAATTTATTGCGTTTATGTTTTAACTCTTGTTTTTTACGATTTGATTGCGCTTTTGATGAAGTTTTAGTTTCAGCATCGTATCCAATATTTTGAATACGTTTAATTAATGCTTCCGTGTTCGTAGCACTAGGGTAATATTTGATGTGTGCTTGTTCGGTAGTTAAATTTACTGTTGCCTGTTGTACACCTTGCGTTTGATTCAGAACCTTTTCTATACGATTAGAACATGCAGCACATGTCATACCATTTATATTTAATTCTACTTGCTCAACAGCAACATCATAGCCGAGACTTTGAATTTGCTCTACAAAATCTTCGAGATGATAATCGTCAGACTCATAGTCGATAGTTGCTTTCTCAGTAGTCAGATTCACTTTAGCTTGAACATGATTCATACGATTCAATTTCTTTTCAATGCGATTTGAGCACGCAGCACATGTCATACCAATAATATCCAAAGTCAACGTTGTATTCGCCATCTAAATGCCTCCATTTCACATCTAATATACCCCCTATAGGTATACAAGTCAACTGCTTAGCTCTTATATATTATGGGATAGTATTATGTGTTACCTTTAAGAAAAATTAATCAATAAATCTATATAGGTATAAATAATTAATGGATAAAAATAACAAAATACATCGTTTAATTTATTAATAGGAAACAATGCATAACATCATGTTTTTATCTTTTTCTCAATTAGTATTGCATAAGTGTTAGAAAAAGTCAGAAGGATTTAGGTTTTCAAAATTAATATTATGATAATTATTGAAATGGTCAATTTTGATATCTTCAATCATTTTTCCACTTTTGATTTGTTCGAAATAATGATTTGCACAATGTATAACATCGTATTCATTGAACGTTTTGATTAAGCCGATGATTATTAATGATAATATAATTCCCTTAAGTATTTTTCTCATAGGATACAACTCCTTTATTGAATTATATATGAGTGTACATTTTTTTATGATGATAAACATGCGTCTATAGAATGGATATTGACTCATTCCTTAGTTTGATTAAGCAATAGCATATTAGATTTTCTAATATAATTGCTGTACGTGTTTGATGATAAAACCTTATGGGAATTTAAATGTAAAACATAAATTGAGGTGATGAGAAGTGAATTTATTAAAATTTCACAACAAAATCAAAGGATATACTCAAAATAGACAACCTGGTATTGAAGCGGATATGGAACCTAAACCCATTGCAGAATTAGAAGAATATAAAGCAGCAGGAAAGTTAGAAAATAAAGTTGCTCTAATAACAGGAGGAGATTCAGGTATTGGACGTGCGATAGCAATACTATACGCTAAAGAAGGGGCAAATGTTGCTATTGGTTATTATGACGAACATCAAGATGCCAAAGACACTGTTAATCGACTTCAAGAAATTGGTGTAAAAGCTAAAGCTTATGCCCATGACTTAAAAGATGAAAAGCAATCTCAAAAGTTAATCAAAGACGTCATAAATGACTTCGGTGGTTTAAATATATTAGTAAATAATGGTGGCGTACAATTTCCACGCGATCATTTTGAAGATATCACTCCACAACAAGTGAAAGAAAGTTTTATGACGAATATTTTTGGCATGATGTTTTTATCCCAGGCAGCAGTACCTTACCTATCTGAAGGAGATACAATTATTAACACTACAAGTGTAACAGCATATAGAGGATCGGGACATCTCATTGATTATTCAGCTACAAAAGGTGCCATAGTATCGTTTACTCGTTCTCTTGCTACTACTTTAATGGAAAAGGGAATTCGGGTTAACGCCGTTGCGCCCGGCCCAATCTATTCACCTTTAATTCCTGCGACATTTGATGAAGAGAAAGTAGAACATCAAGGTGGCGAAACGCCGATGGGCCGTCGTGGACAACCAGCAGAACTTGCACCTTCTTATGTCTTCTTAGCAACACATGCAGATAGTTCCTATATTACTGGTCAAGTCATTCATGTTAATGGTGGCGATTTTATCACATCTTAACAAAATTAATAGCACTACTTGGAGCTGATGTTTGGCATTCTAAGTAGTGCTAAATCTTTAAGAGAAGATTAGTTGAAATTAAACGACTTTATAGATGTAATATGACGAGGAGATGGGTGAAAAGAATATCATTTTGATAGACTTTATTCTATTAGATGTCTATACAATAATCGAATAAATGTTTATGTGTATTGAAAGTGAACATAAGAATAAGTCTATGTAGCGATTAATTAAAAAAATCTTCCATGAAAAGTATAAGTTAAATGAGATGTCTAAACATAGGTAATGTTTAAAACTGTAAATTTATTTATAGAAAACGAAAATTATACGGTTTGAAAAGTCACTCATTTTAAAATGAAAGCGTTTGCAAATATGTGAGCTTACATAGTAAAATAAGACAAAGGTTATGGCGAAGAAAAATCTTTAAAATAAAAGAAGATGAAAAGTCATACCTTTATGCACAAAGGATGGTAGAAAAGATAAATTCATAGGGGGTAATTAAGAATGGTAGTACCTTTCAAAAATGAACCTGGTATTGATTTTTCAGTACAGGCAAATGTTGAGCGTTTTAATGAAGAATTAAGGAAAGTAAAAGCGCAACTAGGACAAGACATACCACTTGTGATTAACGGAGAAAAACTTACTAAAACTGATACTTTTAGTTCAGTGAATCCTGCGAATACATCACAACTCATTGCGAAAGTGTCTAAAGCAACGCAAGATGATGTTGAAAAAGCCTTCGAATCAGCAAATCATGCGTATCAATCATGGAAGAAGTGGTCGCATAAGGACCGTGCAGAACTATTGTTACGTGTAGCAGCAATTATCCGTCGTCGAAAAGAGGAAATTTCCGCTATTATGGTTTATGAAGCTGGCAAGCCTTGGGATGAAGCAGTTGGAGATGCGGCTGAGGGTATCGATTTTATAGAATATTATGCAAGATCAATGATGGAACTTGCAAATGGTAAACCAGTATTAGATAGAGAAGGTGAACATAATCGTTATTTTTATAAACCTATTGGTACAGGCGTGACAATTCCACCATGGAATTTTCCATTTGCAATTATGGCTGGGACAACTTTAGCCCCTGTTGTTGCAGGTAATACTGTATTATTAAAGCCTGCTGAGGATACAGTTTTGACTGCTTATAAATTAATGGAAATATTAGAAGAAGCAGGTTTACCACAAGGTGTTGTAAATTTTGTTCCTGGTGATCCAAAAGAAATTGGAGATTATTTAGTCGACCATAAAAATACACATTTTGTCACATTTACAGGATCCCGAGCTACAGGCACACGTATTTATGAACGTAGTGCTGTAGTGCAAGAAGGACAACAGTTTTTAAAACGTGTTATTGCAGAGATGGGTGGCAAAGATGCGATAGTTGTAGATAATGATGTAGATACAGATTTAGCAGCTGAAGCAATTGTTACATCTGCTTTTGGTTTCTCTGGTCAAAAATGCTCTGCGTGTTCTCGTGCCATAGTCCATCAAGATGTACATGATGAAATATTGGAAAAAGCAATTCAATTAACTCAAAAATTAACTTTAGGTAATACTGAACAGAACACATTTATGGGGCCGGTAATTAATCAAAAACAATTTGATAAAATTAAAAATTATATTGAAATTGGTAAAAAAGAAGGCAAGCTAGAGACTGGTGGCGGAACAGATGATTCTACCGGTTATTTCGTTGAACCAACTATTTTTTCCGGACTACAATCTGCGGATCGTATCATGCAAGAAGAAATTTTTGGACCAGTCGTAGGATTTATTAAGGTCAAGGATTTTGATGAGGCTATCGAAGTAGCAAATGATACTGACTATGGTTTGACAGGCGCCGTAATTACTAATCATCGTGAACATTGGATTAAGGCTGTGAATGAATTTGATGTAGGTAACCTTTACTTGAATAGAGGCTGTACAGCAGCAGTAGTGGGTTATCATCCATTTGGTGGATTCAAGATGTCTGGTACAGATGCTAAAACAGGAAGTCCAGATTACTTACTTAATTTCTTAGAACAAAAAGTTGTTTCCGAAATGTTTTAATTTATATATAACATGTCGTTGTAATGTGCGTGAATGAGGCAAGATGACTTATAACCACTTTACAACGACTTTTTAGTTTAGAAAGGAAATGATTATTGCAATTGATAGAAGGATGTTTAGTCATATATTAAAAATAATATTTTCATCAATATTAACTATATGAATAAACGCTTAAAATAATATATTGTTCATAAAAAAGACACACATTCTGTTAATTGGTTATTGTAAAAAAGTAGTTTAAAGCATATTCTGTTGTTAAATGATAATGATAATGATTATTAATTAGAAAGTGTGAACAATATGATTAGTGTAAACAATGGAGTAAAAAATAAAAAATATAGAGTGAAGCATATAGGGATTTCAAATAAAAATATGTTGTATCGTTTAGGGGCATTAGGCTTAAATATTGGAAGTGAAATTAGCATCAAACAGAAATGTTTACTCAACGGTCCTAGCGTTGTTGAAGTAAATGGTCAACATTTAAGTTTACGACAACGTGATGCACGACTCATAACATTAGAGGAGTAGTTATAATGACTCAAAGTTACTGTATTCTTGGAAACCCTAATGTAGGCAAAACATCATTATTTAATGCGTTAACCGGTTCTTACGAATATATAGGTAACTGGAGTGGCGTAACCGTTGAAAAGAAAGTAGGAAAATTGAAAGATAATGTAGGTGATTTAGTTGATTTACCAGGCATTTATGATTTATCGCCTATTTCTAAAGATGAGACGGTTGTCACAGATTATTTAATGTCAACATCATTCACAGGAATGATTAACATTATTGACGCATGTCAGCTTAAAAGAAATCTTAATCTTACTATACAGTTGATGGAGCTCAACAAACCTATGATTATTGGTTTAAATATGATAGATGTTGCAACACAAAGAGGTATTAAAATTAACTATCAGGCATTGATGAAAAAATTAAAAGTACCGGTATTTCCAATTGTTGCAAGAAAGGCAAAGGGGACACATAATCTTTTAGGAGAGCTTAATTATTTAGAACCACATCAACGTCGCGCATTTAAGATTAATTATGGAACTGAAATTGAAACTGCGATTGAACAAATTTGTTCAATTATCAAACAAGATAACATGTATCCAACAGAACGTTTACGTTTTATAGCCATACAGTATTTAATAGACAATGTTCAAATTTATCAAGAACTTGATGCCATAACTTTAGAACAGTTAGAACCCATTAAGCGAGGGTTGAGTAACGCGACAGAACAATCAACACGACAAAGAATTGAAGCTGTACGAAATGATTACATTAATCAGCTATTGGAAGATATCGTAGAATATCCCGAAGAGGATAAACAATTTTTCACTTCAAAAGTGGATCGATTATTATTAAATAGATATCTAGGTATACCTATATTTTTAGGCATTATGTGGCTTATTTTTCAAACAACCTTTACATGGATAGGAACACCATTATCTGATCAATTAGACGCTTTTATAAGTGGTCCTTTATCAGAATGGATTAAATCTGTTATGAATACATTACATATTACGTCGTTTCTTCAAGATCTTATTACAGATGGAATTATCGCTGGTGTGGGTTCTGTATTGGTATTTGTACCACAAATTGTTGTGTTATTCTTCTTTATTTCTTTATTAGAAGATTCAGGTTATATGGCAAGAATAGCTGTATTAATGGATAAAACAATGGAATCTATAGGTTTAAGTGGAAAATCATTTATTCCTATGATTATTGGATTTGGATGTAATGTACCAAGTATTATGGCAGCAAGAAGTATAGAGAATGAGAAAGAACGTTTGATTACAATATTGGTTGCACCCTTCATGTCATGTTCAGCACGTTTACCGGTTTATGCACTTTTTGTAGGAGCGTTCTTTTCAGCACATCAATCACTAGTTGTATTAAGCTTATATATTTTAGGTATAGTTGTCGCTTTACTAGTAAGTACGTTATTGAATAAATTGATATTAAAAGATAACCAGTCTGTTTTTATTGTGGAGTTACCGACATACCGTGTTCCATCATTTAAAACACTTTGGCGCAGTACTTGGGAAAAAGCAAAAGGTTTTGTCAAAAAAGCAGGTACCTTTATTTTTGGTGGTTCAGTCGTTATTTGGACACTCACATACATCGGTCCGCACGGTGTTAATGTACCAATTAATCAAAGTTTTATGCATATGATTGGTCAAGGGTTTGCGAATTTAATTGCACCTTTAGGATTTGGCTCATGGCAGGCAGGAGCGACTTTAATACCTGGCTTTCTTGCTAAAGAAGTGATTATCAGTTCTATGGCTATTTTATACTCTTCTAGCGAAAGTGGTTTAACACAAGTCATTCAACAGCAATTCACCCCACTCTCAGCTTATGCATTCATGATTTTTATTTTACTTTACGTTCCTTGTATCTCAACAGTCGCAACGATTCGTAAAGAGACAAGTTCTTGGAAATGGACATTATTAGCGGTTGTTTATCCAATAGTAACAGCATATATATTAACGTTCATATTCTATCAAATTAGTCAATTATTTATATAAAGGATGAATTCGTCATGTTTATTTTAGTCAATATAATATTGTTCATAGCGATTTTTGGTTATACAGCAATGACATTAGTAAAATTCTTTAAACGTTCAAAAGAAGGTGATTGTGGTGGGTGTAAATCTAATTGCAAATGCGATACGAATCCTTCACCTCATAAAAATAAATTAAATATTCCACATATTAAGTCATAGATAATTACAATAACAAACCTCTTTCATTCGGAAATGTATTTACGAATGAAAGGGGTTATTTGTATTGATAAAATTTTGACATGTTACCTCCGTACAATAATGATTAAAAGTTTTAAAAAGTGATATACTACATGTAAAATGTATGTATATAAGTCAATTACTAATTGGGAGGAATAAATGTATGAAGGGTAGCAAAAAATTAAATGAATTACTAGAAGATAATCATAAGAAACTAAAAAAATTATTTAAGTATGATCATAAAAAGGCATTGGCGTTTACACCAGAGGATAGAAAAAAAGTTAAGGATAAGTTTGGTGTCTATGTGATTTTCGATGAGGAAAAACCAGTGTTTGTAGGTCAAACTGGAGGATATTCATCCACACATCAACCTATTAATAGTGATTTGTATACAAAATTAGGACAATACAATTCACATTCAGAAACAGGTACGACTAAATTTAGAAAAACTTTTGCTCAAAATAAAGACTTAAATCAAAACCATTTAAAAGACATTACTGCAGATAATTACGGCTTCACTTTCCAATATATAAAAGTAAAAGACGAACCTGCGTTCATTAATGTTTTAGAAATTCTAGCATTAGAATATGCAAAAAATAAGGGGTATGAACTTTATAATTTTCAATAAATACAATGACATCTAATCAAAAGGTTGATTTGGACTTTAAATTCTAAATCTTGACGAGTCTGGAACGTAAAACAAAGTTCCAGACTTTCTTAAAGTATGGACTGTCAATAATTGACTTAATAAATAGATAATGAACATTTTTCAATTTTAGTTATTGTTGTTGGTGTATCATATTCTATTCTAGTGTTTATCCAATTTCATAAATATAGCAATGATCCATATTATAAAATGATGTTCAGGATAGAATGCGTTAGTTTATAAGGATATGACTAGAATGATATACACACTTAAGGAGTTGGTGAAATATGTATCAGTCAATGTATGACTCGCCCGTCGGCTTATTGCAATTAATTACAAACGATGGCATCTCGTTGTCACATGTCTTATATCCCAATCAACATTTGAAAGGAATTAAAACAAAGGATACTTTAGATATTTTTAAAGATACTAAAGCATGGTTAAGAGAGTATTTTAAAGGGAATTATCCTGAGATAAAAGTACCGTTAGCACCAAAAGGCACTGATTTTCAACAGAAGGTATGGAATGAACTTCAGACAATTCGTTATAGAGAACTTAAAACATATGGAGAGATTGCTAAAACAGTAGGTCGAGCAATGAATAAACCAGCAATGTCTGCTCAGGCTGTAGGAGGTGCTGTTGGGAGTAATCCTATTTCTATACTTATACCATGTCATCGAGTGGTTGGTAAGGATGGAAATTTAACAGGATATGGAGGTACTTTAGATAACAAAATAAAAT
This sequence comes from Staphylococcus sp. HMSC068G11, assembly GCF_001815825.1. Lineage (NCBI taxonomy): Bacteria > Bacillati > Bacillota > Bacilli > Caryophanales > Staphylococcaceae > Staphylococcus > Staphylococcus sp. HMSC068G11. The sequence continues at coordinate 23,268 of NZ_KV822061.1, read as the reverse complement.
TATTAAAATTGGAAGAAATAGATATGACACATTTATATAGACCTAAAAAAACAACGAAACCTTGAGATACGTCATCATATAGAATTGCTTTATTTATTTTTTAATGTTGCTCTATGGATAGGGTTCGTTTTTTATCTATTAATAGTAGATAAAGAGTATATAAATAGTAGAGGTCTATAATAGATGAAATTGTATTATCGTGGGATTAAAAAAGCCCCTAAAAACAGCTATATGACGTTGTTTTTAGGGGTAAGTATGAACAGCAAGTTTGATTATTTCATTTTAAAAAATTAAAAGAGCAAAAGAATTGAGTTTAGATTATTCTGCTATATGGTATTCGCGAATATTGTTATCAAGAGATTTTAAATAGAAAATGTCACGATCTTCATTTGATTTTTCAAGTTCATGATTCAATTCTAAGTGATCGAAGCGCTCAAAGAAATGTTCATATTCATCAACAGAAACCTCTATTCTATTATTTAATAAAGATTTGTGGCGCTCAACATCTAATTGCTCCTTGAATCCATCTACTAATGTTCCACTAAAGAACTCTCCTACAGAACCAGAGCCATAACTAAAGAGACCAATCGTTTGTCCGCCTTTTAAATCACGTGTTTCTAATAAAGAGATGAGACTCAAATATAAGGACCCTGTGTAAATATTACCGACATAACGATTATAATCAACTGCATCTTGGTAACTTGAGTTAAGACGGTCTTGTGTAGTTTCATCGGCATGATTAATAATAGAATCTAGCGCTTTTTGTCCCATTTTAGTGAATGGTACATGGAAACATAGTGAAGCGAAATCAGCGAGTGTTTTATTATGGCGGCGTGCATATTCATTCCAACTTTCTTGGAATGACTTGATATAGGCATCTTTGGACAATGCACCAGCAACTAAGGGATATCGATGACCCGTTGGACGCCAGAAATCATAAACATCTTCAGTATATGCTACGGCATCATCATTAAGTTTTAAAATACTTGGGTTATGTGAAATCATTATTGCAACTGCACCGGCACCTTGAGTAGGTTCACCACCAGAATGAATACCATAACGAGCTGTGTCACTAGCAATGACAAGCACCTTTTCATTAGGGCGTTGAGCAAGATAATCTTTGGCAAGTTGGATTGCAGGTGTTGCTGCATAACAAGCCTCTTTCATTTCAAAGCATCTTGCAAAGGGTTGAATACCTAAAAGATGGTGAATTTGAACGGATGCTGCTTTGGCATTATCAATCGCAGACTCAGTTGCTACTATAACCATACCAATATTCTTTCTATCTTCTTCTGTTATAATATCTTTAGCAGCATTGGCTCCCATAGATACGATATCTTGGTTCACTGGGCTCACAGCCATTTCAGTTTGACCGATTCCAATTAAAAATTTATTAGGATCGACTTGGCGCGCTTCTGCAAGTTTAGCCATGTCTACATAATATTTGGGTACATAAAAACTTATTTTATCTATACCTATATTCATAAGGTGTGACATCCTTTCTTTTTTAGAAGTAGCACTAGTATCATACCAAAGAAAATTCGTTTTATACAATGAAATATAACAGACATGACCAGGAATATATAATAATTTTGTAAGCGCTTTACAACGATTGTAAAAAGTTTAGAATTATTTTTGTGCAAGACAATGTTGGCAGTTGATATTTAAAGAGAAGTATAAATGATTACATCACTACATTAATATAAAGATATTTTAAAGGAGTATATGAATGAAAAGTTTAGATAAAGGATTTAGACATTTAACACGAAAAGATAAATTAAAAGAACTTGTTGAATACGGTTGGCTAGAGGATGAAAACTATGAAATATTACTTAATTATCCGTTAATTAATGAGGAAGTCGCTAACAGTTTAATTGAAAATGTCATTGGTCAAGGTGCACTACCAGTAGGATTATTACCTCAAATTATAGTTGATGGTAAAGAATATGTAGTACCTATGATGGTAGAGGAACCGTCAGTCGTAGCAGCAGCAAGTTATGGTGCAAAACTCGTTAATCAAAGTGGAGGATTTAAGACGATTTCAAGTGAACGTCTAATGATTGGACAAATTGTCTTTGATGATGTAGATGACACAGGCTCATTAGCTAACTCAATATATCAAATTGAATCACAAATTCATCAAATTGCTGATGAGGCTTACCCTTCTATTAAAGCAAGAGGTGGAGGATATCAACGTATTGAAATAGATACATTTCCTGATCAACAATTATTATCTTTAAAGGTTTTTGTTGATACTAAAGATGCTATGGGTGCCAATATGTTAAATACGATATTAGAAGCAATCACTGCACATCTTAAAGTTAAATTTTCAAATCAAAATGTTTTAATGAGTATTTTATCTAATCATGCGACAGCATCAGTAGTAAAAGTACAAGGAGAAATAGATATTGAAGATTTACATAGAGGAGAGAGAAGTGGCGAAGTGGTAGCGCAACGTATGGAACGAGCGTCAGTTCTTGCACAAGTAGATATACATCGTGCTGCAACACATAACAAAGGTGTGATGAATGGTATACATGCTGTAGTATTGGCTACAGGCAATGATACAAGAGGAGTTGAGGCAAGTGCTCATGCATATGCAAGCAAAGATGGTCATTATAGAGGGATAGCTACTTGGGAATATGATCGCTCACGTAATAAATTGGTTGGAACTATTGAAGTTCCTATGACTTTAGCTACAGTAGGTGGAGGTACGAAAGTTTTACCTATTGCTAAAGCCTCTTTAGATTTGCTCAATGTTGAAAATGCACAGGAACTAGGGCAAGTTGTTGCTGCTGTTGGATTAGCACAAAATTTCTCCGCATGTAGAGCGCTAGTGTCTGAGGGGATACAACAAGGACATATGAGTTTACAATATAAATCATTAGCGATTGTTGTAGGTGCAAAAGGTGAAGAAATTGCGCAAGTAGCTGAAGCGCTCAAATATGAATCACAAGCTAATACTGCTAAAGCTCAAGAAATCTTGATGAATATAAGAGAATCATAATTAAAAAGCCGTCAAACGGGTATATCTTGATATATAGCTTTAAGGATATACTTATTTGAAGGTTTGTTTGATTTGTTTAATAAATATAATTATAGTTTCGTGCAGACGATTTACTAATAATGCGTGTGCCGTAGCCTAATGGCACATTATAATTATATTCAGAAATTTTGATTTTTCCGTTCTTATATACTTTTTCAACTACTGCTACGTGCCCATAATAGCCTCTTGTTGATTGCATAACAGCGTATTTGCGAGGCTTATGTCCAGTTGCATAACCAGATCGACGTGCATTGCTATACCAATTCTTAGCATTACCCCATCGATTTGATACAGGTTTGCCTAATTGAGCACGACGTTTAAATGCCCACCAAGTGCATTGTTTTTTACCATAATAATTATGTGAAGCAGCATGTGAAATATGCGTTTGTTCAATAGCTTGATATGAGAGTGTTCCAGTAAACGTAATCATTGTAGCGATAATAATACGTGATAATAATTTTTTAAATTTCATTTCTTTCTCCCAAAAAATGTTTTTATTTAATGACAGTAATAATAATAATATTTAAAAATGCGCTATACAATATAAGAAACGAATTATCAAAGTAAATGTAACATTAATGAAATATACATATTTTTATTGTAATAATGGTTTGAGTAAAAAAAGAGAGAGACTACATTTATATTAAATGTAATCTCACTCAGGTACGAGATGATTAACTCCATGTATATAAGTATGCGTTAATGTTAAAGTCATGTCATAACATCAATTTATACTTTAGTGAATTGGTTGAAAACAGCTAGTGCCCGTTTGATACTCGCCACTGGTATGTTTTCCGGACATGGATGATTTCGAAAATATGTCAAGATTTCGTTTTGGCTCTTCACGTCTTTAGGGAAATTGATATCTTGATTAATCCAATCAACCAATTCACCTAATGGCGTGTCATCACCAAGGAAATTTTGCATAAATTCGTAAAAGCTCAATATCTCACCTCATAATATATTATATGAGCCGACTCTCATTGTAACATATTCTCGTTTTTTAAAATACTTGAAAAATGAAATAAAATGTTTTGAATTATAGTTTTTAAATTTATTAATCGCTAGAAAGGTCAATTTTATTGTATAATTAAACTTACTATTGAATCATATAAAAACTAGGGGGATATGCATGGATATAAAACACATGAAATACTTTGTTGAAGTTGTCAAACAAGGTGGTATGACAAACGCTTCAAAATCTTTGTATATTGCGCAACCAACTATCAGTAAAGCAATTAAGGATATAGAAGCAGAGATGGCTGTCCCTTTATTTGACCGGAGTAAAAGAAGTTTAGTACTTACTGATGCAGGTAAAATTTTTTTCAAGAAATGTCAAGAAATTATCGCACTATATGATAATTTGCCCACTGAAATTAATAGTTTGTATGGTTTAGAAACAGGTCATATCACTATTAGTATGTCTGCAGTGATGAGCATGCGTAAATTTATTGGTGTATTAGGAGACTTTCATCAACTTTATCCGAATATCACGTACAACTTAATCGAAAGTGGTGGTAAGACAACTGAAAATCTTATACTCAAAGATGAAGTGGATATTGGTGTGACAACATTGCCAGTAGATCATCAAAAATTTGAATGTATATCTTTAAACAAAGAAGAACTGACTGTAGTTTTAAATAAAGAACATCCTTTAGCACAAAAATCTTCTATTAAAATGGAAGAATTAGCTGATGAGAACTTCATTTTATTTAATGAAGATTTCTATCTCAACGATAAAATTATTGAAAATGCGAAGAATGCAGGATTCGTGCCGAACATGGCCTCACAAATCTCACAATGGAATGTGATTGAGAATCTTGTCATTAATCAATTAGGTATTTCCATATTGCCAGCCACTATAGCACAATTACTTAATGATGACGTCAAAATTGTACGTTTGGAAAATGCACATACAACTTGGGAGCTTGGTGTCGTTTGGAAAAAAGATAAACGTTTAAGTCATGCGACAAATAAATGGATAGAATTTTTGAAAGAAAGATTATCTGAAGAATAATATAAATATAATAATAAACAACGCATTTAATAAAAGAGCGAAGTTGTTAAGATGTGAAATGATTTATTTTCACAAAGTCATATTACAACGAAAACGTAGGGTTTTGAATTATAGATTAATTCTGCCTTACGTTTTTTATTATCAATTATTAATTTTGTAGCACTATTAATTTGCTAGCGTTTTCATAGATTTAAGGAATATAAAATATCATGAATAAATATTTTTAATATATAATAGTAAACACTATAATGGAAAATGTCACTAAAAAAACACAGTAACAATTTGGACACATTTTTAGAAAGGGGTGTTGTTGATGGAAAAAGCAAAATTTGTCATTAAGTTAATACTTCAACTTGCCCTTATCATGCTTATTACTTTTATAGGCACTGAAGTTCAAAAATTACTTCATATACCTCTAGCAGGTAGTATTGTAGGGCTAATGCTTTTCTTCCTATTGTTACAATTTAAAATCATACCTGAATCATGGATTAATGTAGGAGCAGACTTTTTACTTAAAACAATGGTTTTCTTCTTTATCCCATCAGTGGTAGGAATTATGGATGTTGCATCTAATATCACGATGAATTATATATTATTCTTTATTGTTATTATAATTGGTACATGCCTTGTAGCACTTTCATCAGGTTATATCGCTGAAAAAATGCTAGAAAAAAACAATACACGTAAAGGAACTGATCACTCATGAATGAATACTTACAAGCAGTTCTAATGATTTTATTAACCATCGTTTTATATTATATTTCCAAAAAGATTCAAGATAAATATAAAAATCCACTATTAAATCCAGCTCTTATTGCATCAATTGCAATAATTATTGTTTTATTGGTTTGCGGAGTAAGTTATAAGGGGTATATGAAAGGTGGTACCTGGATTAACCATGTTTTAAACGCTACAGTTGTATGTCTTGCATACCCACTTTATCAAAATAAAAAGAAAATAAAAAAATATTTAACAATTATTTTCACAAGCGTGTTGACTGGTGTAGTTCTCAATTTTGTGTTAGTATTTACAACGTTGAAAATCTTTGGTTATTCTAAAGACACAATTGTTACCCTATTACCTAGATCAATTACAGCAGCAGTAGGTATAGAGGTTTCTCAAGAGTTGGGAGGAACAGATACAATTACTGTGCTCTTTATCATAACTACAGGTTTAATCGGCAGTATTTTAGGTTCAATGCTGTTACGTATGGGAGGTTTTAAATCTTCCATTGCGCGAGGACTAACTTATGGAAATGCTTCTCACGCATTTGGTACCGCAAAAGCATTAGAGCTTGATATTGAATCAGGAGCGTTCAGTTCAATTGGTATGATTTTAACAGCAGTCATTAGTTCTGTTCTTATACCAGTACTGATTTTATTGTTTTACTAAAGGGAAAAAGATTTACTCATATTAATAGAAAGGGAGGCTATTTGTAAAAATGGCACAAATTAAAGCAAATGAAGCATTAGTTAAAGCATTACAAACTTGGAATATTGATCATTTATATGGTATTCCTGGCGACTCAGTAGATGCTGTTGTTGATAGCTTACGTACGGTCAGAGATCAATTTAAATTCTATCACGTACGTCATGAAGAGGTAGCGAGTTTAGCTGCTGCAAGTTACACAAAAATGACAGGTAAAATTGGTGTAGCTTTAAGTATCGGGGGACCTGGTATTGTACACTTATTAAATGGTATGTACGATGCTAAAATGGATAATGTACCTCAACTTATTATTGCTGGACAAACAAATAGTACATTATTAGGTACAAAATTCTTCCAAGAGACAAACATTTCTAAAATGGTTGATGATGTTGCTGTATATCACCACCAAATTCAAAAAGGTGATAACGTATTTGAAATTACAAATGAAGCAATTCGTACGGCATACGAGAAAAAAGGTGTCTCTGTTATCATTTGTCCGAATGACTTATTAACTCAAAAAATTAAAGACACTACAAATCGTGCAGTTGATACAACTAAACCAAAACCAGTTTCACCAAAATTCAAAAGTATTAAAAAAGCAGCTAAATTAATTGATAAAGCTAAAAAACCAGTAATGCTTATTGGTTTAGGTACACAACACGCTAAAGATGAATTACGTGAATTTATTGAAGCTGCAAAAATTCCAGTTATTCACACATTACCTGCAAAAACAATTTTACCTGATGATCATCCTTATAGTATTGGTAACTTAGGTAAAATTGGTACTAAAACATCTTATCAAACAATTCAAGATGCAGACTTACTAATTATGGCTGGTACAAACTATCCGTATGTTAACTATTTACCTAAGAAAAACATTAAAGCTATTCAAATCGATACGAACGAAGAAAATATTGGTGCACGCTTTAAAATTAATGTAGGTATTTTAGGCGATAGTAAAGTTGCTTTCCATCAACTAACTGAAAACATTAAGCATGTTGCAAAACGTCCATTCTTAGATAAGACATTAGAACGTAAAGCAGTTTGGGATAAATGGATGAAACAAGATTTGAATAATGACAATTCACCATTACGTCCAGAACGTTTAATGAAAGCAATCAATGCTAACTTAAAAGATGATGCAATTATCTCAGCAGATGTTGGTACATCTACAGTATGGTCTACGCGTTACTTAAACTTATCTGTAAATAATAAATTCATTATTTCTAGTTGGTTAGGTACTATGGGCTGTGGTTTACCAGGTGCTATGGCAGCTAAAATTGCTTATCCAAACCGTCAAGCAGTAGCTATCACAGGCGACGGTGCGTTCCAAATGGTAATGCAAGACTTTGCTACAGCTGTTCAATATAACTTACCAATGACAATCTTTGTATTAAATAACAAACAATTGTCATTCATTAAATATGAACAACAAGCTGCTGGTGAATTAGAGTATGCCATTGATTTCTCTGATATGGATCATGCTAAATTTGCTGAAGCTGCTGGTGGTAAAGGCTATGTTGTGAGAGATGTAAGTCGTCTTGACGACATCGTTGAAGAGGCAATGGCTCAAGATGTTCCAACAATCGTTGACGTTCATGTTGATCCTAATGCTGCACCATTACCAGGTAAAATTGTAAACGAAGAAGCATTTGGTTACAGTAAATGGGCTTATAGATCAATTACTGAAGATAAAAACTTAGACTTTGATCAAATCCCACCAATCTCTGTAGCAGCTAAACGTTTCTTATAATAATAAATTTGTAGAAACTCGACTCTAAGTAGTCGAGTTTTTTTATGTAAAATTTTCAAAAAGTATTGTAAACGCTTTATTGAATGTGTATACTAGAGGTAAATAAAATCATTGCGTGTTACTGGTTATGCAGGCATGAGCAAATAAGAGTGTCTATCTTTCGTGATATGAAATTGATAGTCTTATTTGTTCATGCTTTTTTTGTGGCACGTGAATAAGAAGATAGAGAGGAATGAATTGATTATGTTTAAAAAGCTATTTGGTCAAATGCAACGTATCGGTAAAGCTTTAATGTTACCAGTTGCTATTTTACCAGCTGCAGGGTTGCTATTAGCAATTGGGACTGCGTTTCAAGGCGAAGCGTTACAACATTATCTTCCATTTATAAAAAATGATATTGTTCAACAAATCGCTAATATGCTTACAGGTGCTGGTGGTATCATATTTGATAATCTACCTATTATCTTTGCTTTAGGTGTAGCAATTGGTCTTGCAGGTGGAGATGGTGTAGCTGCTATTGCTGCATTTGTTGGTTTTATCATTTTAAATAAAACAATGGGTGCATTCTTGCATGTAACCCCAGGTAAATTATCAGATCCATCTAATGGATACGCAAATGTATTAGGGATTCCTACACTTCAAACAGGTGTGTTCGGAGGTATTATTATAGGTGCACTAGCGGCCTGGTGTTATAACAAATTCTATAATATTACCTTACCATCATATTTAGGATTCTTTGCAGGTAAACGTTTTGTACCAATTATGATGGCAACAACATCTTTTATTTTAGCTTTTCCGATGGCAATTATTTGGCCAACGATTCAAAACGGTTTAAATGCGTTTAGTGAGGGGTTATTAGATTCTAATACAGGTTTAGCTGTATTTTTATTTGGATTTATTAAGCGACTATTAATACCATTTGGTTTACATCACATTTTCCATGCACCATTCTGGTTTGAATTTGGTTCTTGGAAAAATGCTGCCGGCGAGATAATTAGAGGAGACCAACGTATTTTTATTGAACAAATCCGTGAAGGTGCTCACTTAACTTCTGGTAAATTCATGCAAGGGGAATTCCCAGTCATGATGTTTGGATTACCGGCTGCAGCATTGGCTATTTATCAAACAGCAAAACCTGAGAATAAGAAAGTAGTTGCAGGTTTAATGATTTCTGCTGCATTAACATCATTTTTAACTGGTATTACTGAACCATTAGAATTCTCATTCTTATTTGTAGCACCATTCTTATTCGTAATTCACGCTGTATTAGATGGTTTATCATTCTTGACACTGTACTTGTTAAATGTACATTTGGGATATACTTTCTCTGGAGGATTTATAGATTATGTCTTATTAGGCATTCTACCTAATAAAACGGCATGGTGGCTTGTCATTCCAGTAGGTATTATTTATGCAGTGATTTACTACTTTGTATTTAGATTCCTTATTGTTAAATTTAACTATAAAACACCAGGTCGTGAAGATAAAAAATCAACAGTAACAACTACATCAGCTAGTCAACTGCCATTCGATGTTTTGAAAGCAATGGGTGGTAAAGAAAATATTAAACATCTAGATGCTTGTATTACTCGACTAAGAGTAGAAGTAAATGAAAAATCAAAAGTTGATGTTGCCGGTCTTAAATCATTAGGCGCTTCAGGAGTACTTGAAGTCGGTAACAATATGCAAGCCATTTTCGGTCCTAAATCTGACCAAATCAAACATGATATGGCTAAGATAATAAGTGGAGAAATTACAAAACCAAGTGAAACAACAATTGATGAAGAAGTGTCAGATGAGCCTGCACATGTGGAAGATATTGTAGAAACAGAAATTTACGCACCTGGACATGGCGAGATAATTCCGTTATCTGAAGTACCTGATAAAGTTTTCTCTGAAAAGATGATGGGTGATGGTATCGGATTTGTACCAGATTCAGGAGAAATTGTAGCACCATTCGATGGTACGGTTAAAACAATTTTCCCTACAAAACATGCGATAGGATTGGAATCTGATAGTGGCGTTGAAGTGTTAATTCACATTGGTATCGATACAGTTAAATTAAATGGTGAAGGTTTTGAAAGTTTAGTAAATACTGATGAACCAGTAACACAAGGTCAACCATTAATGAAGATTGATTTAGAATACTTAAAAGAACATGCTCCAAGTATTATTACACCAGTAATCATAACAAACCAAGAAGACAAAATATTAACAATTGAAGATGTAAAACAAGTCGATCCTGGTAAAGCGATTATGACAATTAAATAAAGTCTATAAGAATAACTTGATGGCTAAAACAAACAAGTCTGGGACAATGATATTTTATGTCCCAGACTTTCTTTATGTATATACAAATTCTTATGAGATGAGCCCAACAGAGAGAATTTCCGAAGAAATACCATGGACAAAGCAAGTTGGGGTTGGGGCCCCAACAGAGAGAATTTCCGAAGAAATTCCACGGACAAAGCAGGTTGGGGTTGGATAGAAGACAGGGGACTATGATTTCTATCCTAATTTGGCGTTCGTTTTAATAAGGAAAATTTTACAAAGTTGACAAGCGTGATAATTATAGGCAATGTTGATATTGGACATATCATTTTAAAGTGAAAGGAAAGATGGTAATCATGGATGACTTGAAGCAAAATCAATCTTTTAACGAAAAACCTAAAGGTAATAAAATAATTAATATTTTGATATTCATCGGAATGATTTTATTAATTCAAATACCTATTGGCGTTTCACTAATAGCTTTACCATTCTCAGTGAAATTCAGTCAGTTAACATCTATCGCATTAAGTATGTTAATAACTGGTATAGCACTATTAATCATATGGTTAGTTAGGAATTATTATTTGAGTCATACATATGAAAGACAATATCAATCAATGAGGGGTAAAGATATCTTTATTAATATTGGTTTTCTGATATTATCAATGGTTTTTAGTATTCTAAGTAGTGTATTAATGGTCATATTTACTGGCAACGATACTACAGCTAATGAGAAAGAAATCAATGAAAGTTTAGATCTGCTTTTGCAAAAAGACCATTTACCACATATTTCAATTGTTGTAACTGTTGTTTTAATGATATGTATTATAGGTCCGTATTTAGAGGAATTACTCTTTCGTGGAATATTTAAAGAAACATTATTTATGAAATATCGATTTTGGCTACCATTCATTATATCTTCTATTATTTTTAGTTCACAACATTTATCGACAAATATATTTTCATATGCAATTTATTTTCTAATGGGTTGTGTATTATACCTTGCCTATAACAGAAGACGTAATATCAAAGATAGTATGATGGTTCACATGTTGAATAATTCTGTTTCAACATTACCGATATTTGTTGGTTATATATGGCTATACTTTAGATAGTAAACATAACAATAGAGACCTGATTAAAAGTAGATTTATCTTTTAATCAGGTCTATTTTACATGTTAAATTGTGATATCATTTTCTATGATTAATTTAATAGCTTTATGATCTGTTGCATTTCTAAATAAATCATAGGCACTTTCGATTTCACTCAGTTTACTATAATGTGTGACGAGTTGTTCTGGTTGTATTATTTTGCTTTTTAACGCTTCAAGTAATTCTTCAGTTGTATTTCCTGAAACTAAACCGGTAGTTACGTGAATATTTTTAATCCATAATTTGTCTATATCAAGTTGTACAGGTAACCCATGCACACCAACATTAGCAATCGTACCATCAACACCAATTAAATTTTGACATAGATCGAAGGTTTGTGGAATTCCGACAGCTTCAATAGCAACATCAACACCACGTGGATTTAACGATTTTACCTTTTTAATTGCGGTTTCAGTCTCTTTAGAGTTAATTAAATGTGTAGCACCTAGTTCTTTAGCAGTTTCTAATCTATTATCATCTAAATCAATCATAATAATTTTTGAAGGTGAATAGAATTGTGCTGTAAGTAATGCTGCTAAACCTACAGGACCAGCACCTACAATGGCTACTGTACAGCCAGGTTTAACTTTACCTTTTAAAACACCAATTTCATAACCGGTTGGAAGTATATCTGATAACATTACAAGGGCGTCGTCTTTTAAATTTGAAGGGGCGTGATATAAAGAATTATCTGCGAAAGGAACTTTAACATATTCTGCTTGAGTACCATTCACTAAATGTCCTAATATCCATCCTCCTCCGTTTTCACAATGTGCATAGATACCTTTTTTGCAATAGTAGCATTTGCCACATGATGAAATGCAAGAGATAATCACTTTATCTCCAACTTTGAAGTTGTTAACGTTGTCACCAATTTCTTCAATGATTCCAATACCTTCGTGACCTAGTGTCGTATGTGATTGAACTTCAGGTGTATCTCCTTTTACGATATGAAGATCTGTACCACATATTGTCGTCTTAACTATGCGAATAATAGCGTCAGTACTGCTCGTAATTGTTGGCTTCTCTTTATCCGTAAGTTGTGCATGACCAGGTTTTAAGTATTCATAAGCTTTCATATCAATACCTCCATTTATTATGTGAATTTTTTCACAATAATTATACCACGTTTTTTGAATGGATATATATAACTTTTGTGAAAAAATACATTTTAATCAGTGTGTTCAGTTCTTTCTGAAATTAAAATAGACTATTTAAATTAGTGAAGTGCGATACATTGTTCATTTACACTTAAATCATTTATGATTGAGTTAAGTCATTGAAAGATAGTAGGTGTATATCATGTATGAGAATTTACAAAATATTGAAGAGTTTTATCGATTTATAAATGTACATGATTTAGCTGTTGTTCATATTATGAGAGATAATTGTACAGTATGTCATGCAGTATTACCCCAAATTCAAGATTTACTAAAGGACTATCCGAAAGCACAATTAGGTGTGATTAATCAATCTAATGTTGAAGAGATTGCCGGAGAACTTTCTATTTTTACAGTACCTGTTGATTTAATTTTTTTTAATGGGAAAGAAATGCATAGACAAGCACGTTTTATCGATATGCAATCGTTTGAAAAACAATTGTATATGATGCAAAATGCCATTGATTAAGATACCGGGGTAAAATAAATCAAAATCAAATAACGAATTTGTAAAGAAATGCTTTAGAAAATAATTATTGATTTTCAGGCATTTCTTTTTTGTATTTTTAATCATTGGGCTGTATCTTCATTCGTGTTATGATTAATCTCGTATGTTTTAAATTAAACAGTCAATAGATGAAGGAGGCCAAAATGAAGAAGCAACAGAATAAAGTCCATATGATTAATATATCTTTATGCCTTATAGGGACATTACTTATTGCAATCGCAGTAAATAGTTTTGTTATACCGGGCAATTTAGGTGAGGGTGGTTCTATAGGCCTTTCATTAATTCTGAATTATACTCTAGGTATTTCACCCGCACTCAGTTCCTTCATCATTAACGCAATATTAATAATTGTAGGTTGGAAATTTCTTAGTAGAACGACAGCGATTTACACTGCTATAACAATCACCGCAAGTTCAATCTTTCTTGATTTAACGCACACATTCGGATTAGGTATTCATGATAATTTTATTAACTCAATTTTTGCAGGTTTAATGTTGGGAATCGGTTCTGGCTTAGTCATCACAGCTCATAGTACATTAGGTGGGACATCTGTCATTGCACGTATTATTTCAAAGTATAGTGAGATAAAAACGTCACAAGCGTTACTCATTTTAGATGCAATCATCGTGTTATCATTTATCGTTGTATTACCTATAACGAATGTATTATATACCATTGTGATGCTATTTATTGTTGAGAAGTCTATGTCTTTTGTTGTTGAAGGATTTAATCCTAAAAAAGCTGTGACAGTTATTTCAAAATATAATAAAGAAATCAGTGCTGATATATATGAAATGACTGGAAGAGGGGCAACCTTATTAAGTGGTAAAGGTGCTTACCAAAAAAGTGATACAGAGGTTCTCTATGCCGTGGTATCCCAAAATCAAGTTGGAGCAATAAAAAAGATTGTTAATGCCAATGATGAAAATGCCTTTTTAGTGATTCATGATGTGCGTGATGTCTTAGGTAATGGTTTTATTAATATTAAATAAGATTTAATAAATCGAGCCAATTACTCAACGTTTAGACGCTGATGGTTTAAAATGATTATAGATTGAGGAGGTTAGCATATTCATGTTTAAAAAGATTGCTACTATAATAGGTTCGACATTATTTGGTACAGTTTTATTCGCAAAAGTGAAAGAAAAGCGTAGTTATAAAAGTTTTTTACAAGAGAAAATGATTAGAATGTCAGGAATGAAAAAGACATTTGAAAGTGTAGATGATGCCAAAAAGGCATTGAATGAAACGAAATATCAAACTGCAGGTAAATATAGTGGAACCACATATGAATTTAAGCATAAAGTTCAAATTAGAGATTACTATGGTTCTTTAGTCTATGTTGTTAATGATCATGGTCTTCCAGATCAACGCACGGTCTTATATGTACATGGCGGCGCATGGTTCCAAGATCCTTTGGAGAGTCATTTTGAATATTTAGACTTACTCGTTGATGCGCTCGATGCTAGGGTAATTATGCCCGTATATCCTAAAATACCACACAGAGATTATCGTACGACATTTGAATTATTAACAAAAATATATAAGCGATTATTGACTAAAATTGATAAACCTGAAAACTTAGTCATTATTGGAGATTCGGCCGGGGGACAAATTGCATTAGCTTTCGCACAAATGTTAAAAAAAGAGCAACTCAGTCAACCTGGCCATATTGTTCTTATTTCACCGGTGCTTGATGCGACATTTAAGAATCCAGAAGCAAGAAAATATGAAAAAGAAGATCCAATGCTTGGTATTGACGGCAGTAAATATCTTGTAGAGTTATGGGCTGGTGATACACCATTAGATGACTATAAGATGTCTCCAATGAATGGTGATTTAGAAGGCCTAGGACATATTACACTTACTGTAGGAACCAAAGAAACATTATATCCTGATGCAGTTAAGTTCTCTCATATGCTGAATGAACAAAACATTAAGCATCAGTTTATACCAGGATACAATTTATTTCATATTTATCCTTTATTCCCTATCCCAGAACGCCAACGCTTTTTAGAACAGCTTAAAAAAATCATTGTCACAAAAGAGTTATAATCAAATGAAATGCGGATACTTAATAAAAAGTTATAATTATGTATTCCCAAAAATAAAGCGAACTCTTGTTATCAATAGTATTGATAACTCGAATTCGCTTTTTTAATATGTTTACTATTTTTATATGCTTCGTTTATATTCACAGCTTTATATTCAGAGTTTGAAAATGAGTGTGCTTTTGTATTGTTTGACTCATTATTTGATGACGTAACATCTTCGTTACTGTTTCTTGAAGTATTGTTGATACGAGAGTGATCAGTATCTAGAACAGAATTACTCATGTCTTTACCATTTAAGCTTCCAATAAGTATAAATGCGAGGTAAATACTACAAATAATTAAAATAATTGCTAGATAGATGCCAACAGCAAGTTTAACTGACTTCTCCATACCTCTCCTCCTAAAGTCGTAATATCTTTCATATTTAATGTAACATCGTTGTTTTAATCTAATGTAAAGTATAAGTAAATTTATTATGACCCAACTATGATAAGCTATAATTATTGTGATTAGCGTAATTTAATTATTTGAAATTTAATTTATATTCACAAAAAAATTGTTATTATGATATGAATTTACATAAATTTACGTTAACATAACATTGATTTAAACTTTTTAAAACTGAATCAATATCGAAATGATAGTCTACTACTAGCAAAAGATTAAGCCATTTATAGTAGATGTCTTAAATATGTAGAATATTAAATTAACAAATGGTTAGTTTATTTATATTTGATGATTTAAGGTTTTTTAAACTATCTTTAAAATTTACAATTTAATATTAAAAAGATTTATAGGTATCATAATTTACATACATAAGAAAAGAGAGGTAAAGCAGATTGTTACTCATTATAGCGTGTGTTGCGCTTATTCTCTGGCTAGGAATTAAAGAGAAGAAGCGTCATGCAAATCGACTTGAAAAAATTCCATTGCGCATTAACATAAATGGAATTCGTGGGAAATCTACGATTACTCGGATGGCTTATAGTGTTCTACGTGAGGACCAGTATAGAGTTATTGGTAAGACAACAGGAACAGATGCACGAATGCTTTATTGGTTTACGGAAAAGGAATATCCAGTAATCAGAAAACCACAAGGCGCCAACATTGGAGAACAACGAGATATTATTCGTAAGGTGGTTAAACAAAAAGCAAATGCCCTAGTTAATGAGTGTATGGCTGTAAATCCAGATTATCAAATTACCTTTCAAAATGATTTAGTAAAAGCAAATATCGGTGTAATTGTTAATGTGATGGAAGACCATATGGATGTCTTAGGACCGACACTTAAAGATGTAGCTCAAGCATTTACTGCAACAATTCCATATAACGGGAAATTAGTTGTAATGAAAGATGACTATACTAGTTTCTTTGCAAAGGAAGCTAAAAAACGTAATTCAGAACTCATTGTTGTAGATAAAGATGTCATACCAGAATCATATTTACGGAAGTTCGATTATTTAGTATTTCCTGATAATGTAGCTATTGTGTTAGGAATAGCGCAAGCAGTTGGTGTAGATGAAGAAACTGCATTACAAGGCATGTTAAATGCACCAGCCGATCCAGGAGCTGTTAGAATTAAATATTTCCATGCAAATCGCACAAAAAATGTATTTGTTAATGCATTCGCTGCTAATGAACCGCAGTCTACAAAAGCGATTTTGAATAAAGTGGAATCATATAAATATCCATACGATAAGAAAATAATCATTCTCAATTGTCGTTCTGACAGGGTTGATAGAACACAACTCTTTGTTGATAACTTTTTAGGTGAAGTCGATTACGATGTTCTCATTTGTACAGGAAAAAGCACACAAATGGTGACACAGTTCATGGAAACAATGCCAGAAAAAACATATATCAATTATGAAGGACGAGACTTTGTAGAGATTGAAAAAGGTATTCTACATGAAGCTGAGAATGCACTTGTATTTTGTGTAGGAAACATCCACGGCCCGGGTGGTAGAATAGCGGAATTCATAGAAGGGATAGAATAAAATGATAGGTTCAGAATTATATTTCTCCTTATTCGTAGGTGTCGTACTCAGTTTGATATTTGCTGAGAAATTTGGGATTAATCCAGCAGGGTTAGTCGTTCCAGGTTATTTAGCTTTGATTTTTGATCAACCGATTATGTTGTTATCAGTATTAATCATTAGTTGCTTAACTTATTTTATCGTAAGTAACGGTATTAGTAAGTGGGTTATTTTATATGGTAGAAGAAAATTCGCTGCCATGATACTGACAGGAATGGTGATTAAATTTATATTTGATCTCTTGTACCCATTGACCCCATTTGAAATGGTTGAAGTTTCAGGTATAGGTGTTGTCATTCCTGGTATTATTGCGAATACAATTCAAAAACAAGGTGTAGTCATTACACTTTCAACAACAATGTTATTAACATGTATTACATATATCATCTTATTTTTATATAGTTTTATTAATTAATCACGAACAAGGAGCGCGTATTAATGACAAAGAAAAAACGTTTATCGCCTAGTGAGTGGTTGCTTAAACAATCTAAAAGACATAAAAGGAAAAATACACTTTACACGGCAATTGTACTTTTAGTAGCGTTAGTTCTACTCATATTTGCTGTTAATTCAATACAAGTAGAACCTGTAAAAAGTGATACTAGAGACAAAGATAGCATTCGTCTCACATATTTAGGTAACGTCACTTTAAATAAACATATTCGACAAACTAACTTACATGATGTTTTTAAAGGTATTCAAGATACTCTAGATCATAGTGATTTTTCAACAGGTTCATTAATAGTAAATGATTTTTCAAAAAATCAAAAAGATAACATAAATAAAAATATTGAAAATATCATGTTTTTACGCAAGCATAATGTAAAAAGTGTTAACTTAATCAACGAATCTATGGATAATAATCAAGCGACAGCAATGATGAGAAAAATAGATTCCCAAGCAGGTTATAATTTTTTAACAGGTAATGGTTCAAATCCAATTAATAGTAAAACTGTACAACAAGACATTAAAGGTAAAAAAATAGCTAATGTTTCATTTACCGATATCGAATCTAACTATACTAGCTCTTTAAAAAACACAACTTCAATTAGTTTAGATCCAGATATATTTTATCCTTTAATAAAAAAATTAAAGGAAAATAATGATTACGTCGTAGTCAATGTAGATTGGGGGATACCTAATGAACGAAATGTAACTACACGTCAAAAAGAATATGCGCATGCGTTAGCGAATGCTGGTGCAGATGTCATTATTGGTCATAATACAGTTATTCAAAAAGTTGAAAATTATAAGCGAACGCCTATTTTTTATAGTTTAGGTAACACAACGTCTGATAACTTCTTATCAAAAAATCAGAAAGGAATGATTGTACAACAAGACTGGAAAGATTCGCATAATCAGTTCCATATCACACCAATTCAATCAAAAGATGGAAAAATCTCTAAAGATAATATGAACAAAATGGATCATACTCGATTCAAAAATAATATTAAAGATAAATCAATTGATTTAAAGTCTGATCAAAATGGAGGTTATACTTTTGAATATTAAAAAGCATTGGTTACCAATTGTTGTAGTCATTCTTGTCGTTGTTATCTTTTTATTAGTTACTTTCGCTAGAGCAAATGAAGGTTTAGATAATTATGAGCAACATGAATTAAATAATGGTGAACAGCAATATCTTTCAAAAGGGGCAAGCTAATTATGAATATATATAATAAAGTGACATTATCTGTCATTTTAGTTATAACAATTATCATTTCGTTCCTCTTTTATTTTTATACAACAGAGAAAAAAGTGGACAAAGATAAATTGTATGAAAACAAAATTACAAATCATAAACAAGCAGGTAAACCTAAGAATTATGGTGTCGCATCTAATAATAAAATAGCTACGAAAGTCGGAAATAAGATTATTGAAGATGGTGGAAATGCGGTTGATGCGGCAATAGGTGTCTCTTATGCACTTGCAGTGACAGAACCTCATTCATCAGGACTAGGAGGTGGCGGTGCGACACTTACATATAGTGGTAAAGAGAATGAAACACCTAAAGCTTATGAATATAAAACGATGTCTTCATATGAATATAAAGAAGGCGACAAAATTGGAGTTCCTGGCTTAGTGAGAGGATTACACGATATGCACGAGAAAGAAGGAAAAATGGATGAGAAAAAGATTTTAGATTACGTCATTCCGCTCGCTAAAGATGGTTTTGAGGTAGATTCAGAACTTGAAAGAAGTTTAAAATTATATGGTCGTGATATTGATCATAACTCACCATTCTATAAAGGAAATAAAAGTGTTCGCGAAGGAGATATTGTAAAACAAGATAAACTCGCTAATACATTAACTAAAATCAAAGATAAAGGTCCTGATTACTTCTATGAAGATATTGGTAAAAGTGTTTCAAAACAATTAGATAATAAATTAACTGAAAGAGATTTCAAAGAATTTAAAACAGAAGAAAAAGAAGCGGTAAGTACTGATTATAAGAATAATCAAGTGTATTCAGCACCTAATCCTTTAGGTGGCACATTAATGCTTCAAGGATTGAAAATTGATGAAAAAGAAAATGTAGACAATATGGATCGCAATAATTTTATCACAGCAATGATTAAATCACGTGATGTCATGTATAAGAATAGGGACATAGTTAATGGCAATGAGCCTAGTAATGAACAACATCTAACTGATGATTATTTACTTGGTGAACTTAACAAAGTTAATATTGGTGAAAACACAGATAATGGCAGTGATTTTAATCAAATTAGAACGGATAATACAAGTACAACCCATTTTGTAGTTATTGATAAGAATGGTAAGTTAGCAAGTACGACTAATACACTATCTAGTTACTTCGGGACAGGAGACTATATGAAAGAGGGCTTCTATATGAATAACTCTTTAGGCGACTTTAGTAAGGATAAATCAAGTCCTAATCATGGTGAACCTCACAAGGCGCCTAGATCATATATTTCCCCGTCAGTAATCGTTGGTCCTAATTTCTATATGGGTATTGGTACACCAGGTGGGAACAAAATTCCAACAATTCTTAATGAAGTGATTGTCGATTATTTAAACAGTGATGGTTCATTACAAGAATCTATTAATAAACCAAGATTTTATAATGACGGCGGCACGATATTTTACGAAAATGCTATGACTGATGAAGATATAAATATCTTTAAAAGTCTTGGTTATGGTGTAAAAGAAAAGCACAATGATCCAAACTTTGGTAGTGTCCAAGGTGCTGTTTATGATAAAGATAAAAAGACTGTAGATGTCGGTCATGATGTAGGTAACCGTTAAAATAAATATTTAATTTAAAAAGCACCTTAAATGAGTAGTGAAAACATTTAAGGTGCTTTTTTGTGTATTAAATTACAAATTTTATATATATTTATTTGTTTTCAAGTTTAACGATAAAATAACTTAAATATGAATATAATTTAAGACAATTTTTTGACAAGGAGTGTAAGCGTATACAATGAATAAAAGAAGTAGTATGATGATTGAGTGGAAGATTTACATAAAAATAATGAAATATATAGAGGTGTCTTATGGACTTTATAGCTATTTTAATCGGATTAGGGCCACTATTAGGTTGGGGATTATTTCCAACGATTGCTTCTAAGTTTGGTGGACGTCCAGTCAATCAAATCTTTGGCGCTACTGTTGGTACTTTGATTTTCGCAATTGTTCTAGCACTATTTAAAGGTATCGGTTTACCAGGAGGTATGGCATTAGTATTTTCGCTCATATCAGGTGCAGGATGGGCATTTGGTCAAATTATTACTTTTAAAGCGTTCGAATTAGTAGGTTCATCAAGAGCGATGCCAATTACTACTGCATTTCAATTACTTGGTGCATCATTATGGGGCGTTTTTGCGCTGGGTAACTGGCCAGGTATAACAAACAAAATCATTGGATTTCTAGCTTTACTCGTAATTCTTATAGGTGCACGTATGACTGTATGGACTGAAACAAAACAACAAGAATATAGTAAAAATCTAAGAAGTGCAGTGCTCTTATTACTTGTAGGTGAAATTGGCTATTGGATATATTCTGCTGCACCTCAAGCAACGGATATTGGTGGTTTTAAAGCATTTTTACCTCAAGCTATAGGGATGGTCATTGTGGCTGTTATCTATGCGTTGATGAATATGTCTAAAGGTAATGCTTTTAAAGAGAAAGTAAGTTGGCAACAAATAATATCCGGATTTTTCTTTGCATTTGCTGCTTTAACTTATTTAATTTCGGCACAACCTAATATGAATGGTTTAGCAACAGGATTTGTTCTATCTCAGACATCTGTAGTATTAGCAACGCTAACAGGCATTTTTTTCTTAAATCAGAAAAAAACATCAAAAGAATTAATGATTACAATTGTGGGATTAGTTCTTATTTTAGTTGCAGCATCAATCACAGTGTTTATTAAATAATATTAAGAAGGGAAGAATAAGATGAAGAAAACAGCAGTATTAAATAGTCACATTTCAAGCGCAATCGCCACACTAGGTCACTATGAGTTATTAACGATTAATGACGCAGGTATGCCTATACCTAATGATGACAGACGTATAGATTTAGCAGTGACTAAGTCATTGCCACGTTTTATTGATGTGTTGGAGACAGTGTTAACTGAAATGGAAATACAAAAAGTATATTTAGCAGAAGAAATTAAAACTGCGAATGCACAGCAATTAAAAGCAATTAAGAAATTAATCAATGATGACGTAGAAATTAAATTTATTACGCATTCTGAGATGAAAGAAATGTTAAAATCCCCTTTAAATAAAGGGAATATACGTACTGGTGAAATCACCCCTTTTTCTAACATTATCCTAGAATCTAATGTGACTTTTTAAGTTTAATAGTCATGTGATTGTGCTTTTAAAAAGATAAAGTAGGTGAAGTTGAAATGAATAAAAATAAAGTGATTGTAATTGGATCAACAAATGTAGATAAATTTCTTAATGTTAAAAGGTTTCCAAAACCTGGTGAGACGTTACATATTAATCAAGCTCAAAAGGAGTTTGGTGGGGGCAAGGGAGCCAATCAAGCCATAGCAGCTAGTAGATTAGCAGCAGATACAACATTTATCAGTAAAATTGGTAAAGATGGCAATGCCAACTTTATATTGGAAGATTTCAAAAAAGCAGGTATTCATACACAATATATTTTAACGTCAGAAAGTGAAGAAACTGGGCAAGCATTTATCACTGTTGATGAAGCAGGACAAAATACGATTCTTGTTTACGGTGGTGCGAATATGACATTAAGTGCAACAGATGTTGAGATGAGTGCAGAAGCGTTTATTGGTGCAGACTTTGTTGTAGCGCAGCTTGAAGTCTCATTTGAGGCGATAGAACAAGCATTTAAAATTGCTCGTAAGCAAAATATCACTACTGTATTAAATCCTGCACCGGCAATTGAATTGCCTAAGTCACTTTTAGAGTTAACTGATATAATTATTCCAAACGAAACAGAAGCAGAATTATTAACAGGTATTTCAATCAATAATGAAAGTGATATGAAAGAAACAGCAACATATTTTCTCGATTTAGGTATATCTGCAGTATTAATTACTTTAGGGGAGCAAGGCACGTATTGTGCATATCAAGAACAATACAAAATGATTCCTGCTTGTAATGTAAAAGCAGTAGATACGACAGCAGCAGGAGATACATTTATAGGTGCTTTTTTAAGTGAGTTAAATAAAGATTTGAGCAATTTAGAATCGGCTATTCGACTTGCAAATCAAGCGTCGTCTCTAACGGTACAACGAAAAGGAGCACAAGCTTCTATACCAACACGTAAAGAAGTAGAGGCAGAATATAATTAATGAAAACATACTAAGATTAGCTATGAAGAAATCTAT
>NZ_KV822060.1:0-73975 GCF_001815825.1 Staphylococcus sp. HMSC068G11 | reverse complement strand
ACGTTGACATATTGTCATTCAGTTTTCAATGTTCTTTAACACTTACATTACTTAATTGTAACAAATGAAATTTATTAAGTCAAGAATTAATTTTTATTTTATTTCTTGTTTATTCTTAATTAATTCAACAAATAACATTTTATAATGTATTACTTTTAATTTCAATAGTCAAAATTACACTTTGTTAACTGAATTTTAAAGTTCTTAACTTTTTCTTTTCAATTAATTAAACTGCTTTTGACGACTTTTATATAGTATCAAGATATAAACGTAACGTCAATATTTATTGTTGATTTTTTAAGTTAAAATTTACTTAATGAGTGAATATATATCTACATATAGTACATTATAATTATATAGTGTAAATACTTTCGTTTTGTACATCTGCAAAACGAAGTCTTATGTAAAAAAAAGAGGCTGTACAAATTATTACAACCCCTACTACTTATATGCGATTAATTATATGAAATTGCTAAACAATCATACTATTTCATCATTATTTTATCTCAATAAAACTTCACAAAAGTATCAATAATGACTAAATTTTTATTTTGCTTCTATGAACTTACTTTCATCAATTTTCTTCTTCTTTGCAATCTTTACATATTCCATATATTTCCATCCGATGATGAGTAACATCA
The DNA here is from genome assembly GCF_001815825.1 of Staphylococcus sp. HMSC068G11. Taxonomy (NCBI): domain Bacteria; kingdom Bacillati; phylum Bacillota; class Bacilli; order Caryophanales; family Staphylococcaceae; genus Staphylococcus; species Staphylococcus sp. HMSC068G11. The sequence continues at coordinate 73,334 of NZ_KV822060.1, read as the reverse complement.
AAATCTGTTACATGTTGAGCTAATTGCTCTACTTCATCCAATTGTGGATAATGGAAGTCAACGATTTTACCACATTTTTCACATATAATGTGGTAGTGATTATGTGTATTAAAATCAAACCTACTAGATGAATCACCATATGTTAACTCTTTGACTATACCAATATCTTTAAATACTCTTAGATTATTATAGATAGTAGCAACACTTATATTGGGAAATTTAGGTGAAAGTGCTTGATATATTTCATCTGCTGTTGGATGTGAATGTGAAGATATAAGATAGCGCATAATTGCTTGTCTTTGGGGTGTAATACGAACGCCCGCTTGTCTTAATGACGCAATTGACTCTTCAAGTTCATGATTAATAGATTCAAGTTCCGCACTCACTTTTTTCACCATCTTTCTAAATAATAATTATTATTACTTAATATTAATATAACTGTTGCTATAAATAAATGTCAATAAATACCTGCTGTTTTCAATTAATAACCATAATCTAAGTTTACTTTATTCTCAATTACATTATTATTATTGAGAAAATGCTCAAGATTCTTTTTGAAAATATCCGTAGCTTCTCTATTATTATTATAATCATTACCTGTAATATGAGCAGTTATAGTCACATTATCTAAATCATATAAAGGATTGTCCTTACTAAGTGGTTCTTTTTCAAAAACATCCAAATAAGCATGTCTAATTAATCGATCTTTGAGTACATTGATGAGCACTTCCTCATCAACAATTGTTCCTCTTCCTACATTTATAAATAAGGCATTATTGTCCATTTGTATGAAATGTTTTCTTTTTAATAAGTAAATTGTTTCTTCTGTTTCAGGTAATGCATTAACAATAATATTCGCCCTTTCAATAACATTATCTAACTCTTCAATTGTATAAACTTCATCAAATTGTTCAACATTTTTTCCTGACTTACTTACCCCTATCACTTTCATTCCAAAGGCTTTCGCTAAATATGCAGCCCTTTGTGCAATCGCACCAGTTCCCAAGAATAATAATGTCTCCTCGTTTAATCTTTTACCAGTAATTCTGGAGTCATAATTTTTTTCTAATTGATTTCTATAGGAAGTTTTCATTTTTTTATAATCATCCAAAATGAATGTCATTATATATTCAGACACTTGTTTAGCTTGTATACCTTTACCATTTGTTAGAATGATATCTCGCTCTTTAATGTAATTTAACGGTAAATTATTTACACCAGTTGCAAACCATCCAATCCATTTAAGGTTGATACAATGCTCGATAAAGTGACGATCTATTTTGCCATCATAACCTATTAAAATGTCCATAGTTTTTCTATCATTGATAGGGATATTTATAGCTTTGTCATAAAATTTAAATTCTTCGTTTGGAAATTGTTTTCTTAATTCATTTTCTATTTCATTTAATCTATTTAAGCTAACAATTTTCAAAATTAACCCTCCAGAATATTTTTTATTGTTTCAATTTGCGTTTTTACCTTTACATTTTCAATTACATCAATAATATTACCATTTTCATCGAGAATAAATGTTGTTCTTACAATCCCCATATTCTCCTTACCAAATGATTTTTTCAATTGGTAAACTCCAACTTTATTAGCAAGTAGATAATCTTTATCTACAAGTAAGTCAAAATTCAATTGATGTTTTTTTATAAAATTTTGATGTTTCTTTTTAGAGTCTGCACTTATTCCATATATATCTACATCAAGTTGATTAAAATCTTCAATGTGATCTCTAAATTCACAAGCTTCAGTAGTACACGTTGGTGTATTATCTCTTGGATAAAAATAAAGAATTGTTTTACGACCTTTAATTGTTTCATTTGAAATAAAATTACCATCTTGATTTTCTAAAGAAAAAGAAGGAAATTGTTCACCTTTACTAATCATATACTCACCTATTTCTTAATTGTGTTGATTTTATGATACGATATTAATTGAAAATATTAAATAAAAAGAGGTTGATAGATATGAAATTTACTGAAAGCGAACGTCTTCAGCAACTTTCTAATGAATATATTTTAGGAGGTGTGAATTCACCTTCACGGTCATATAAAGCAGTAGGTGGTGGAGCACCAGTAGTAATGAAAGAAGGTCATGGTGCTTACCTATATGATGTAGATGGTAATAAATATATCGACTATCTACAAGCTTATGGACCAATAATAACTGGTCATGCACATCCACATATCACCGAAGCTATCCAAGATCAAGCAGCAAAAGGTGTACTTTATGGTACACCTACTGAATTAGAAATAAAATTCTCAAAAAAACTTAGAGAAGCAGTTCCTTCTTTAGAAAAGATCCGTTTCGTAAACTCTGGTACTGAAGCAGTTATGACAACAATTAGAGTTGCTCGTGCTTATACTAAAAGAAACAAAATTATTAAGTTTGCAGGTTCTTATCATGGTCATTCTGATTTAGTTTTAGTGGCAGCTGGAAGTGGACCTTCTCAACTTGGTTCTCCGGATTCTGCTGGTGTCCCCCAAAGTGTTGCACAAGAGGTTATTACAGTACCGTTTAATGATATAGAATCATATAGAGAAGCTATTGATTATTGGAAAGACGATATTGCAGCAGTATTAGTAGAGCCGATTGTGGGTAATTTTGGGATGGTTATGCCACAACCAGGCTTCTTAGAAGAAGTAAATAAAATTTCTCATGACAATGGAACATTAGTTATCTATGATGAAGTTATCACTGCTTTTCGTTTCCATTATGGTGCAGCTCAAGATTTGTTAAATGTTAAACCAGATCTCACAGCTTTTGGTAAGATTGTTGGCGGTGGTTTACCAATTGGAGGCTATGGTGGTCGACAAGATATTATGGAGCACGTTGCACCACTAGGTCCAGCCTATCAAGCGGGAACAATGGCCGGTAACCCGTTATCAATGAGAGCAGGTATTGCTTTATTAGAGGTACTTGAACAAGAAGGTGTTTATGATAAACTTAATCAATTAGGACGTCGTCTTGAAGAAGGGTTACAAAAATTAATAGATAAGCATCAAATTACAGCAACAATAAATAGAATCTATGGCTCACTGACATTGTATTTCACAAATGAAAAAGTTACGCATTATGAACAAGTTGAAAACTCTGATGGAGATGCATTCGCTCAATTCTTTAAATTAATGTTGAACCAAGGCATTAATCTCGCACCTTCTAAATTTGAAGCATGGTTCTTAACTACAGAACATACTGAAGAAGATATCGATCGCACACTAGAAGCAGCTGATTATGCATTTAGTAAAATGAAATAACCTACAGTATGAGAACTTGACACTTTAAGTATGTGTTCAAGTTCTTTTTATGTTCAATTATGGATTAACTGTTGAAAATTTAATTGAAATTTACGTTTTCACTTTTCCTGAGCAAAATTTATGATAGTTCATAAAATTTAATAGTTTTTAAAGTACAAAATAAAACTATTGGCTTAATTTCTTAACTTTTTGCATCTAAAAACCAAATTGCATATAGATAAACTTGATTATTTAAGTTCAGGGGTGTATAACAATAATGAATAAGAGTATTATTTTTACTCAAAATAATTAAAAGGAGCATTTAATTTGAGACTTGGAGCTCGGATTTTCAAAACTGGTATAGCCATTATCTTAGCTATGTCTATCGCTTCTTTACTTCCTGATAATATTGGTCTAAAAACGTTAGCGGGTGTCAGTGCAGTAGTTGCCATGCAACCGAGTGTTTATCGCTCAATCAAAACTGTTTCTGAACAAGCTATTGGTAATGTGATTGGTGCACTACTTGCAGTAACAATGGTAACGATATTCAGTAATAATTTCATTATCATGGGTGTTACCGTTATTTTACTCATTGCAATTTTGTTCCAATTTAATCTAGCTCATGTAGCAACACTTGCAAGCGTAACTGCTCTTATAATTATGGGGCAACATACTGGTTCTTTCTATGTTGTTGCATTTTTTAGATTTGTACTAGTGATGATTGGTGTATTGAGTTCTTCTATTGTCAATCTAATTTTTTTACCTCCTAAGTTTGAAACAAAAATTTATTATAATTCAATGAATATTTCTTCTGATATATTTGTGTGGTTTAAACTTGTACTCAATGACACATCAGAATTTCATAATATTAAACAGGATGGTGATCAACTAAACTCACGCATCAATAAATTAGAAAAGATTTTCGACTATTACAATGAAGAAAGACCATTAACAAAAAAACATATTTATCAACAAAATAGAAAAAAAATACTATTTAGAGAAGTAGTTAGAACGACTAGACAAGCATATGAAGTGCTAAAACGAATGTCACGATATCAAAATGATTTATATCAACTAAATAATCAATTACTTTTACAAATCAAATTAGAACTTGATTCATTAGTTACTTTACATGAACAAATATTTAAGAGTTTATCAAAAAAAGCTAGATATGATGTCACTCAACTAGATTATGAAGTTGACAATCCTCAGAAGAAAAACTTGATGGATGCTTTTCAGCAAGAATTAATTAAAAACCCACATCAGACGCAATATTCTTATAGTAATATGATGCAAATTATTGCTGAAATTGAAGAATACAGATATCAACTTGAACACTTAGATCGCATCCGTTTAAGTTTCTTTACCTATCACCGTTCTGATACTGATATAGACATTTCAGAGGAGGACTTTGACTTATAATAAAAAGGTAACTCAGAATTTTATTGTATTAATCAGTGAAATTCTTCTAGCTAGCAGTTTTGACTATAGGTAAAATAGTTCTTATTTTTAATAACTGCCAACAGTACAAAAATGCCTGAGACAATAACAGTCTCAGGCATTTTCAATGTTATATGTGTTTTATAAATTTTGGATACTATAAAGATGCTCATATGCACCGCGTTTATTAATTAATTGTTGGTGTGTGCCAGTCTCAACAATTCGACCATTTTCCATTACAACTATCCTATCTGCATGAGTAATTGTCGATAAACGATGTGCAACAATTAATGTTGTTCTATCCTTACTTAAAACATCAAGTGCTTCTTGAATAATTGCTTCACTCTCTAAATCCAATGCACTTGTTGCTTCATCTAATATTAAAACAGGAGGATTATTTAAAAAGATACGTGCAATTGACAACCTTTGTTTTTGTCCACCTGATAATTTAACTCCACGTTCCCCTACTTCAGTATCATATCCATTCGGTAAGTTTGAAATAAAATCATGGGCATTCGCCATTTTTGCAGCTTCTACGACTTCATCATCAGTCGCATCAGGCCTACCCAACAAAATATTCTCCTTAACAGTATCAGAAAAAAGAATATTATCCTGTTGTACTAAGCCTATTTGATTCCTCAAACTACCAGTTAGGAACTCTTTAACATTATGATGATCGATAAGTATTTCACCTTGAGTCACATCATAAAATCTTGGTATAAGATTAATCAAAGTAGATTTTCCACCACCACTCATACCTACAAAAGCTACAGTTTCACCTTTGTTAATTGTTAAATTAATATCGTGTAATACTTCTTTTTCATTTTCATTATATTTGAAACTCACATGTTTTAAATCAATTTGACCCTCACTGATTTTAATTGGCTGTGCTCCAATGCCATTTTTGATGTCGTAATCCTCATCCATTAATTGAAATACTCTGTCCATAGATGCAAAACTTTGTGTAAGTGTAGTAAATGAAGATACTAGTCTTCTAAGTGGTCCAAATAATTGTTCTAGATAACCGACAAATGCTGCTAGAGTTCCGACAGTAATCGACCCGGTAATTGCTAAATATGAACCCACGCCAATCACAATTATTGGACCTAAATCTGTAACAGTATTAATAGCAGCAAAAGAATACGCGTTCCATCTTGTATGTTGGAATGCTCGTTGTAAAAAGTTTTTGTTATGGTTATCAAAATTTTTCGCTTCATTGTCTTCAATAGCAAAACTTTTAATAACAGACATTCCTTGAACCCGCTCATGTAAGAAGCCTTGTACTTCTGCTAGAGCTTGTGAGCGCACACGTGTAAGTTTACGTAATCTTCCAAAGAAAAAATAAACAGTTAAAATATAAAATGGAAAAATAAAAATAGCAGCAAACGTCAATTTTACATCAAGGAAGAACATAATAGAAAGTGCGATAATAATCGTTATACAGTCAAGCCAGATATTCATCAATCCAGTAAGAATGAAGTCTTTTGTTTGTTCGACGTCATTAATCACTCTTGAAATGACTTGACCGACTTGATTATTTGCATAAAATCGAGCACTTAGTGCTTGCAAGTGATTATACAATTGTTTACGAATATCATATAGTATTTTATTACTTGTCCATTGAGCTAAATATTGTCTAATAAACTCAATCGGCGGACGAACAATTAAGAATATAAATAATGCAATTCCTATTGCTACACCAAGGTGACTAAATTTTTCTTGATTTGTAAGCGAATGATTATTAATCACGCCATCTATAGCATATTTAATCAATAAAGGTATGAGCATGGGAATACCGAATTTAATAATTCCTACTATAATTGTTGCAATAATACGATATCTATAAGGTTTTACAAACTTTAAATATCGTTTTATCATGCGCCTTCCCTCCTAATAATTTGAAAATGAAGAGAGGTTGGCACATTGCATTTGTATACACTTTAAAAATAAAAGATACAAATGTTAATGTCTCAACCTCTAATACACGAAGACACTCTATCAGATATTAAGTTAGAAAGATGAACTAACAAATTATCATTGTTGTTACACTTCATTTATGAATTTTTATAGATTACTTTTACAATATAAATTATTTTAATCTTATTTACATCTATTTTGCTTAATAATCTCTAATTTTTTTATAACGTTCTTTCCATACTTTTATAAAGTCAGGAGCAAAAGGTCCCTTTTTTTGTTCTATCCATTGTTGTAAAATATCAACATTTCTTCTTAAAATAATATCGATATCATGAGGGTAATTCATTTGGTTCATATGTTGCTCGTACTCATCTTCATCAAGTAAATGATATTTTCCGTTCGGATAAACTTTGATATCTAAATCATAATCAATATATTTTAAAGCTTCTTCGTCACATGCAAAAGGCGAAGATAAATTACAATAATAATAAATACCATCTTCTCTAAACATACAAATAACATTAAACCAATATTCAGAATGAAAGTATACAATTGCTGGTTCTCGAGTAATCCATGTACGCCCGTCACTTTCAGTTACTAAAGTGTGATCATTACCACCAATAATCACATGTTCTGTTCCCTTTAAAATTGTGGTTTCTGACCAGACACGATGAATATTACCATCATGTTTATAACTTTGAATCTTAATATTTTCTCCTTCTTTAGGTATGGATTCCTTTACCATACTCCACACCACCTTTATCGTATTTAACCATTTAGATTATATCATATTTTAATATGCTTGATTAACCTATCATTTATAAGTGGCATATGAGATTGATGTTTATAAATTAACCTTCAATAAACTTATATATTTTATCCATTGGTACGGGAAATGTATACTGATCCCTATCATCTAAATTAAACCACGTCATTTGTTGAGGTAAATCATTCTCCTGTATATTAAGAGGTGCTGTAACATTGTATACTTCAATATCCCATGTAAGATGGGTAAATTGATGTTTTAATTTAAATACTGGTTCGTTAATTGTTTCGATTCTTTTTCCTAAATCATCAGATATCACATCGTTTGCATTTGTTTGTTCTCTCATTGGAAATTGCCACATACCGTTAAGAAGTTTTTCTTTACGCTTTTCAAGTAAATACTGACCATTATCATTACGAATCAGAAAAACTTTTTGCTCAACGTTTTTTTTATTTAAACTTTTAGTTTTCACTGGTAATTCTTGTGCAGTCCCCATATGAAATGCCTCACAGTGTTCTTGAATAGGACAAAACAAACACAATGGTGATTTTGGAGTACATACTAACGCCCCTAGCTCCATCATCGCTTGATTAAATGTTCCCGCATCCTTCAACACATATGGGTGTAATTCTTGTTCGAATGCTTTTCGAGTAGACTGTAACTTTATATCACGATAGTCATTGTTTAATCGTGACCATACTCTAAAAACATTACCATCGACAGTTGCTAAAGGATGGTTGAAAGCTATACTCATGACCGCCGCCTGAGTATATGGACCCACACCTTTTAACTTTTTAAATGTTTCAGGATCGTATGGTACCTCACCATCATAATTATTATTAACTTCTTTTACGGCAGTATGGAAATTACGCGCTCTGCTATAATAGCCTAAACCTTCCCAATACTTCAACACTTCATCTTCACTAGCTTCGCTCAACGACTGAATTGTAGGGAACCTATGTATAAATCTATAGTAGTAATCTATAACAGTGTTTACTTGCGTCTGTTGTAACATCACTTCACTTAGCCAAATATAATAAGGATTAGTCGTTTCTCTCCAAGGCATATCTCTTTGATTTTTATGAAACCAATCTTCAATATCTTTTTTAAAAGAATTTTCTAGATACATAAAACCTTCCCTCTCTATTAGTTTCATAAGAATGTATTATTAAAAGCATTCTTATGTTAACTTTAACATGACTCTATATTACATTACTTAGTATATGTTTATTTAAAGTAAGTTAATTTTGTTATTTCAACTTTTAGATTATAATATATATTAAACAAAGAAGAAAAGAGTGAGCAATTATGGACACAGCCACACATATCGTTATGGGTGTGGGTCTTACAGCTTTAGCAACGCAAGATCCAGTTATGGCAGGATCATTTGCTGCTACTGCGACGACTTTAATCGCAGGTTCTTTAATACCAGACGGTGACACCGTACTGAAACTAAAGGATAATGCGACATATATTTCACATCACAGAGGAATTACACATTCATTACCTTTTACAATATTATGGCCTATATTAATTACATTTTTTATATTTGTAATATTTAGTCACACGAACCCCTTACATGTATGGTTGTGGGCACAACTAGCAGTGTTTTTACATGTCTTTGTAGATATTTTTAATTCTTATGGTACTCAAGCATTGCGTCCCATAACTAACAAATGGATTCAATTAAGCGTGATTAATACCTTTGATCCGATAATATTTATTATTTTAAGTATCGGTGTCTTATTGTGGATATTAGGTATTCATCCATATATTGTTTTCTTTCCAATCATATTAATTCTCATAGGCTATTATATTGTAAGATTTAAGATGCAAGCAGCAATTAGAAAACAAGCACTTCAAAAAATTGAGCAATCGCATACACCAGTAAAAGTATTCGTAGCTCCAACAATGAAATTTCATGTATGGCGGGTCGCAATACAAACAGATAAGCATGATTATGTCGGTGTTTCCAAATGGAAAAATGTAGTTTTCACTGATAAAGTTAAACGCCAGTCTATGACTCCTGATTCGATATTATGGAAAGTTAAAGGTAATAAAGATATTTATACATTTTTAAACTTTTCTTCAATTTATCGTTGGCAAACTACGCCATTAGATGATGGCACAACGGAAATTCGACTTATGGATTTAAGATACTTAAATAAAGGTCGTTATTCTTTTGTAGCTATTGCACATTTAACACATGAAAATGAAATTGATCACTCTTATATTGGGTGGGTATTTAGCGAAGATAAATTACAACGTAAATTATTTTCATAATATATTTGAGTGTTACAAAATTCGTATTAACTACGATGCTAACATTGGAGAAAACTTGATATGAAAGAATTTCAATTTAGCCATCGACTGCTTATAAATTAAGAATGCCTCAGACTTTAATTGATGTCTGAGGCATTCTTAATTTAATAAAATATCGTACACTTTATTGAACTATTTATTTATCTAAATTTACGTTTCAACGTTCCTTTTCTTTATTCTTTTTCTCTTTTGAATAACTCTTTTGGTTAGATTGGCTTTGATATTTATCAAATGCTATGTGACGCACAAGCGCATAATTAATCACACACATGATTCCAATTAAAATAATAATATATAAATGATAAGGTAAATTGCTCATACTGACTGTACCAAATACTATTGCTTGCGAACTACCATTTACGAAATAATACAGAGGATTTAACATCATAATATGATTAATCACATTTAAATTTGTCTTAGGGATGTATGTAATTGGAACCATAAAGAAACTGATAGCACTTACTATAATAAATATCAGTTTTACATGTTTAATTGCATAATTCAGTAAGCCCAACATTATCGAAGTCACACTGATAAAAATGGCTATAATTACTAAATAATATAAAAATGAAAGTATTGATGCTTCAAAATTCACAGGCTTAAGGATAATAATAACTATACCCAGAATAAGTATTGTTATTAAACCTAACATCGCTATAACTATAGTAGGTGTGACAGCAGATATATGAAATGACTTCATGACAACGAAATCTCTGATATAGTACTTATAAGCTATATAAATAGATTGTATAATTATGCTGAATATGATGAGTGATGAAATTCTGAATAACCAACGCACTTGAACAATATCAGTAGTATGGTTAAAATTAAAAAATCCTTCTAATGCTAGAATAATTACTAGTCCTATAATTAGGCTAATTGCAAACCACTTCCATGTTTGCTTAAGCCTTTGAGTACAAAAACTAAAAAGATGTGGTAAGTTTTTAATATATACAATTAAATTATCTATCATTTTCACACCTACAATTCAATATAAATCCATTTTTCTTCTTTCATGTCAGCGATAAAATAACCGCTTCCATTTTTAGTAATCCATACATCTTTCGTGATATTAAATGTTTTTTTCAATTCCGTTTTATTTGTCATTGGAATAACAAATCCAGACAGTTTATCATTATCACCAAATATCATTTTTATAGGTTGTTGCGTTATCGGTACAACATACTGTTTATCTTTATCAGGTCTAAGCGTTTCTGTTACTTTATCATGTTTTTGATGTAAGTGACTGTTAAAGTACTCTACGTAAGTACTATAATTTGATTTTATATAAGGTGATAATTTCTTAAAAGTATGAGATTCGTATAACCCAGCTGGATTGAAATAAAACACTTGATTTTTACTAATACTATATGTCCTTTGATTCAATTCGACGCGGTACCTTTTGTTATTTTCACCAGTAATTGTAATTAAACTATACTTAGGTACTTTTAAATCTTTAGACCCGTTTAAAGTAACTGATCCATCTAATGCTAATCCATATGCAAGTTTTTCTTCGTAAGTATCTTTATTCTGATTCTGTATGGATGCTTGAGTATTAATATTCCCTAGTTTGACCATACCTAAGTTATTAAAGAAAAGTACAGTCATTAAAACAAGCCCCATCAAAAAGCTGACAAATAATGTCCAAAATCTCACTAGAAATTTTGGTGGCTTAGCATGATTATAACGTTCTATTCTTTTGAAATTATAAGTCATTTCAGGAATCCGAGATCGATTCTTCTTCCAATCATAATCAAAGTTCTCAATTTCCATTTCTGATTTTAAACTATTACGATCTTTTTCATGTTCTCTAAAAGTTGGTAACACCTGATTTAGAGAACCTTCCTTGCGTATCTGGCCATGTGATACCCATGTTATGTAGTTGCTTGTTTTACTTATCTTTTCTATATCATTATCGATTAAGACTAGAGTTTTATTTGCTTCAATATAATCTGTTGATAAAATGGAAGCTCTTTCTATAAATGTTTCATCTAAATGTGATAAAACGTGATTTAAGATGATAATATCGTTTTTTGAAGAACGTGCAATACTAAGTAAAAGTTGTGCGTATGATTTTTCGCTTAAATTAGAAACCTTTTCCTCTATGTGATCACCTAAATGTGCCCAATGAATAATTTGTTCAACTTTATGCTCAGTTACTTCATAAGGAAAAAGTTGTACGAGTTCGCTCACATATTGGCTCACAGTTAAATTATTAATCTTTCGATCATCAATATCACCGAAATACAAGTTTTTAGTTCGAACAACCTTACCTTTATCAGGTTTCACTGAACCACTTAAAATTCGACCAATCAAAGTTTTAGAAGATCCAGGTTCACCGATTATACCTAATGCTTCACCTTGATAAATGTGCAAAGAAACATTATTTAGGTTGATGTCCTCGGCATCATAACCCAATGGTCGATACCATTTTTTTGTACTATGATTTCTATAGTAATGTGTTACCTTGAGTAATTTTAAAACTATTGAGCTTCCCATCAATTATACATCCTTCTAAAATTTTAATAATGCTAATGGTAGACCTTCCTCAGGTTCACTACTGTTTATTCTAAACCCCCATGCAAATACACCCTTGAGTCGTTCTACTTTAAAGTACTGTTTACTACCATCATTGAGTTTATAGATTTTTCCAGGTTCAATTTTATTGCGATCCACTAGATAGCTTTCTGCTATAATCACTTTACTTTGATAAACATCATATTCATTCATAATGCCATTCATCTCTGCTTTACGCATTTTTTCTTTAAATAATTGTATTTCATGTCTAAGTTCTTGCTCGGACATTTCACTCATTTTCTTTTTATTCATACGATATACCACTTTCTTCTAATTTAGATTTAATTTTATCATAATTATAGCCTTTTCTCATAAGTGCCTCTATGGTTTTAATAACACTTTTATCACTGTCATATTTTTTACAATTTTTATTATAGACTTTCTCTAAATCACGTTGCAATAAATGGTCTAATGTTTCTTCGTCTTGAGAAAAATCTATTTCATTCATAACTAGTTGTATCGTTTCAAGTTTATATCCTTTTTGGAGAAGTGACTGTGTTACTTTTTGCTTTACCTTTACTTCAGGGCCTTTTTTAGACTTCATCACTTTTTTACCAACTTTAATAACGTCATCTAATGGTTGTTGTTGTTCATATGCTTTGACATATTTTTCAATAATCGTAGCTTCAATACCTAATTGGTAGAGTTTTTGTCTATATATTTCTGGCCCTTTATCTGTAGTATGTATCATGGTATTTTTTAAACTTTCTGCGTAATCTTCATGATCAATAAACTTTTCCTTATAGCAATAGTCAATGACATCTTGAATAGCATTACTTTGAATATAGTTTTTTTCTAAATACTGTATAACTTCTCTTTCAGTACGTTTCTTATAAGACAAGTATTGAATTGCGAGATTAACACCTCGACGGTAGTAATCATATTCTTGAATGTTCTGCATATCTGACGGTTCAAGTATTTGATCTTTTTTTAAGTTAAATTTAACTAGTGTATCAATATCTATTCCCATTTCAAATTCTCCATCTAAAAAGAGATTAAAGCGTTCTTTATTCTTTTTTTGTACTTCTATTTTAGTTACCTTTGGCATTTTACTATCCCTACTTCTATATTCAAACGTTTTTTCTTACATATATTATTACACATCATTAGATGTTTCATAAAAGACTTTGAATTTTATATATTTACTTTATGCAATAAAAAAGAAGTAAAACAGATTTCATCCTGTCCTACTCCTTCAAATTTATTTAGCTATCGACTCAAAATGTTTTAAAAGATTGACACAACATCATCATTAAATAGTTAATAAAAGTATTGCTTCTATAAACTAATACCAATATATTTATATCATCTTTATTTGTTTGTCGTTTAATTTCCAAGTTGAGACATAGCTTCTTGATATTGTGATTCACTAATAAAATTTTGTTGTTTCATTTTCTCTAAATTGGTTTTAACTCTATTGATGTAATTATTCGACATATCATTTACGTCATACACACTTGGCGCATTTACTTTGCTTGCTAATATGGCACTTTGTAACACACTAATCTGACTCATATTTGAATTGTTTTTATCTACCGTTACACCAAAATAATGATTTGCAGCACCTTCTACAGTATATTGATTATCACCATAATAAATATTATTCATATAAAAACTTAAAATTTGATTTTTACTGTATTGCTTTTCAACTTTACGCGCTACAAACAATTCTTTGATTTTTCTTGTAAAGGATCGTTCATTATCGTAATAATAATTCTTTACAACTTGTTGCGTAATTGTACTTCCACCTTGCACATCTCTATCGCTAATAGTTGAAAACAATGCCCTTGTCGTTCCTTTTATATCAAAGCCATGATGTTTATAGAAACGCTCATCCTCCATTGAAATAAATGCGCCTTTTACATAGTTAGGCATATTTTCGGTAGCAACAAAATCACTTTTATTTTCTATTGATTTTAAATCATCTACATTTGCTCTTGAAGAAATAAAGTACATGACACCAAAAAATATAATCAATAAAATTAATATAGTGATAATTGCTTTTAAGAAAATTTTTTTACTTTTTTTCTTTTTCGGTGGTTTCCCTATTGGTTGATAATACGTATTGTAATGAGGTCGTTGAGACTCATAATGTTGTTCAATATAATCAGCCGTATATTTATCGCTTCTTTTCATGGGTTTTCTCCTTTTCTCAAACTCACCCTTTTAAAGTGAGTTTACCAATTGTTTAACCGTTTAGCTATAGTTAAGTTAAAAAATCAGTCCCAAGGTGTAGCAGTAATTTTAAGACTTAAGTAAAGTCAAAAGTATAATTTATTCATTTATACTCAAGTTGTCATTTAAAAGATATCATTTACCTGTCAAAATTCAGTTTTTAATCATTTATTTGATGCCATAAAAAAGAGACTGTTGAGAAAGTCAAAAACTTTAACAACAGCCTTAATCAATAATTTAAAATCATAATAATGAATGCAAATTAGTTCATTGTAAATCGCGATTTATGCTTCTAATTTTTTTACAATTTCTCTATTGAAGTCATCTAAATCATCAGGTACACGACTTGTTACAATGTTGTTGTCTACCACTACTGATTCATCTACAACATTCGCACCAGCATTTGATAAATCTTTGCGTACGTTAATAACACCCGTAATTGTACGTCCTTTTAAATCGTCAGTATCAACTAATACTAATGGACCGTGACAAATTGCAAATGTTGGAACATCATTTTTAGTGAAATACTTAGCAAAAGTACCATAGCGACCTTCTTCATCACCACGTAAGTGGTCAGGTGAAAATCCACCAGGAATTAATAATGCATCATAGTCTTCTGGTTTGGCATCAGCAATGCTAACATCAACAGTGACTTTCTCACCGTGCTTACCAACAACTTCATGGTTAGCTGTATCACCAATCACTTCTGTTTCAAATCCAGCATTTTCTAATGCTTCTTTAGGACTTGTTAATTCTATATCTTCAAATTCATCTGCTAGAATAATTGCTACTTTTTTTGTCATAATTTGACATCACCTTTCATTTATCTGTTTTTCAATCTAAATATAGTATAGACAAAAAAATAGGGTGTTAAACATCTATTGCTAAATTTTCCAAATTAAAAAAGAGCTAAACTTATTAGTATTATTACATTGTCATTCTCCAACCCCAACTTGCTTTGTCTGTTGAATTTCTATCTGAAATTCTCTTTGTTGGGGCCCCAACCCCAACTTGCTTTGTCTGTCGAATTTCTCTCTGAAATTCTCTTTGTTGGGGCCCCAATAATAAAATATTTAGAAAATTTTTATGCTTTAATCATTAAGTGACTATACGTTAAAAAAGTCTAGGATTGTTATTGATGTCCTAGACTTCCTACATAATTATTTTGAAACTTGTTTCACTTTTTCTTCCAACTGATCAAGTAAACCAATCCACTCATCAATATCTTCTACACGTACCTCATCCGGATTTACGTGATCAATGTCTTCAATAAATTTGTTTAATCGTGTTTTAATTTGATCAATCGTTTGCTGTTCACTCATTAAATATTGGAACTCCTTTTTACTTGTATTTAATACGATAATATTATCCTAACAGAATTTGACAAAAAGCGATATAATCATAATAATATTCATTGTACATTTTGCACATAATCAAAACAAAGTAGATGGAAACTTTTTAATTTTAGGAGTAATAAATTATGATAATATCAAACAAATCCCCTATTTCTATCAACAATGATCCATGGGAAGCATATAATGATATTTTAGAACATAACCAATTAACATTGAGTAATATAGAATTTACAACTACAAATTTATGTAATATGCGTTGCAGTCATTGTGCAGTTGGTTACACTTTACAAACTAAAGATCCTGACCCTCTTCCAATGGATATCATCTATCGACGTTTGGACGAGATACCTAACTTAAGAACATTGTCTATTACAGGTGGGGAACCTATGTTTTCCAAAAAGTCAATCAAAAACGTCGTTAAGCCTCTACTTAAGTATGCCAAGCATCGTGGTATTTATGTTCAAATGAATTCAAATTTAACTTTACCTCAAGACCGCTATTTAGATATTGCAGAGTACATAGATGTTATGCATATTTCTCATAATTGGGGAACCATTCAAGAATTTACTGATGTTGGCTTTGGTGCAATGAGAAAACAACCTCCTCTAAAAGCCAAGTTGAAATTATATGAGCAAATGCTTGAAAATTCCAGCACTTTATCAGACCAAGGCATGTTCGTTTCGGCAGAAACTATGCTTAATCAAAGCACAGTCCCTTATCTAAATAAAATACATAATGAAGTGGTAAATGACATGAAATGTAGCCGTCATGAGATTCACCCAATGTATCCATCTGATTTTGCCAGTCAATTAAATGTATTATTTCTTAAAGAAATGAAAGAAGCTATTCATCATTTGTTAGATATCCGTGATGAAAACACATGGATGTTGTTTGGTACTCTACCTATCTATCCTTGTTTAAATGATGAATATGATCAACATTTATTGCAACGTTTAAGAAAATCAAAGAATGTTACAATGAGAAATGACCCTGATGGTCGTAGCCGTTTGAATGTTAATGTATTTACTGGCGATGTTATTGTGACTGACTTTGGTGATGAAAATGGTACAATATCTAATATACAAAAGGATAAATTGACAGATGTATTCAACCAGTGGTTAAACACTGATCTTGCACAATCTTTAAATTGTCATTGTGCAGAATATCACTGTCTTGGTCCAAATGTTTTAGTTAAAAATATGTATTACCCAAATACTGATTTCAAGAAAAAAGAACAAAAAATGCATCAATATCAAATATTTTCGTAACAAATTTTGGTATAAACAAACAGTAACCACTCTATGTTGTTTTTAACATTCATAGGGTGGTTACTGTTTTATTAAAAAAGAAAACTTTATTGTTAAACTTATATTATCTTATCATTTAAATTAATTACTAAATTCTTACTTTTCGATATGTCTAACTCTAGATAAATATTCAATTGTATCTATACTTTCTTTACGACGTTCTTTACGTCTAGCAACACGTTGTGGTGCAGTTTCATGGAACCATTTTTCTACAGATGTTTCAGGTTCAACATCAGGTACTGATGTTGGCTTTCCATCACTATCTAATGCTACAAAAGTTAAAAAACTTAAAGCAGCCAAATGGCGCTCGTTCTTATAAACATCATCAATAACAATTTGAACACATATCTCCATCGAACTTGTTCCAGCATAAGAAACCATTGCTTCATATGATAAAATATCTCCTGTTGTAATAGGTCTTAAAAAGTCAACAGAATCTGTTGATGCAGTAACAACTGGGTTCCCAGCGTGCTTCATAGCAGTAATAGCAGCTATTTCATCTATATTTGCCATTAAAGTTCCACCGAACATTGTGTGATGATGATTGGTATCTTGTGGATATACCTGTCTTGTTTTGACGCATTTAGCATCTGACATTTTTTTGCTTTTTCTATTTGTGTTAGCCATAAATCATAATCTCCCCAATTTATAATATTTAAACAAACTCCCAATTCATTTCAATAAATTGATTGTTTATTCCACTTATACTATTTAGCCCAATTTCCATTTTTAAAAACTAATTCTTTTGTTTCATCTTGCAATATCCCATAAATTGTTAAATCAGGACTACCAATCATGAAATCTTCATGAATATTGGAATCATTAAGTCCATTTGTAATTTTTTCTTCTGTAGTCATTTCAGTACCACCTTTGATATTAAAACTATAAGCTGACCCAATAGCTAGGTGGCATGATGCATTTTCATCAAAAAGAGTGTTATAGAATATTGTGCGTCGGTTTGATATTGGTGAATCGTCGGGCACTAGTGCTACTTCCCCTAATCTACATGCACCTTCATCAGTTGCAATCAAATCTTTAAGTAATTTCTCACCTTTTTCTGCTTTGACATCAACTATCACACCATCTTTAAAAGTCAATGTAAACCCGTCTATAATGTTACCATTAAGATTTAAAGGTAATTTGTTTGTTACATATCCATTAACATTGTTTCTATCTGGAGCTGTAAAAACTTCTTCTGTAGGGATATTAGCAATAAAAGGTTGACCGTCCCCATTTACATAACTTGTTGCATCTTCCCATATGTGTCCTTCAGGTAACCCTACTATTAAATCCGTGCCTTCTGATATGTAATGTAAAGCTTGATAGTTTTTCTCTTGTAATCGTTTAGCGTGAACACTTAAATCTTTAACGTGTTTTTCCCAATTTTCAATTGGATTTTGTCCATCTACACGAACAATATCAAATACTTCATCAATGAATTTAATATATGCCGATTCAACATCCAACTCAGGATAGACACGATGTGCCCAATCTCGCGTAGGAAAAGCAGCCACTACCCATGGAAACTGGTTTTTTTGACTTGCTTCCATATATGGTTTAAATCCTTTTGAGTATACAGTTTGATACGCTTTTAACTTATGCGCGTCTATTCCACTTAATAGCTCTGGATCTTCAGCAATGAGTGCCAAGTTCGCTGCACCACGATTAACATAATCAAGACGCTCTTCAATATCATATTGTTTGAGCTCTTGGTTTTCAAAGTGTTCAACTGATTCGTTTTCAAATTTTAATCTTTTTAATCTCGGGTCTGTGTAACTCACTCGAACATCTTCTGCCCCTGCTTTATATGCTTCCTCGACGATTAAATGAGTTAATTCTAAAGCTTCGACAGATGAACGTATAAATACTGGTTGATGTGGCTGTACATTCATTCCCACTCTTACTAATAATTCTGCATATTGTTTTAACTTATTATGATAACTCGTCATATTAATCCTCCATATCTTGTCTAAGTTGTCCTAAATGGTCCGCAATGGCCGTAACCTCACTAGGCGAGAATGAATCTTTAGACATTACGAATTCATATATTTCGCTTATGTCTTGATGAGGTGTTGATTTAAATTTTTCCGGATTAAGTAACGCTTGATTTACAATATTTAATTTTTGTCTAATATTAGAAATCATTTCTTCATTAGATAATGACATTTAATTCACCTCTTTAGTTCAATATTCTATCAAAATATCATATTTTGTTAAACTTTGATAGAATTTGAGGTTAAGTACTTTCTTATTGTTTAGATAGTATATAAAATGGGCATATAAATACATAGTTTGGAGTGAATACTTATGATACATGTAGCATTTGTATGTCTAGGTAATATATGTCGTTCTCCAATGGCTGAAGCTATCATGAGGCAAAGACTACAAGAAAGAGGCATTTCAGATATAAAAGTTCATTCTAGAGGTACAGGACGTTGGAATTTAGGCGAACCTCCACATAATGGAACACAAAAAATTCTACAGAAGTACCATATTCCTTATGATGGTATGGTGAGCGAACTTTTCGAACCTGATGATGATTTTGACTATATTATTGCTATGGACCAAAGTAACGTAGACAATATCAAACAAATCAATCCAAATTTACAAGGACAATTGTTCAAATTGCTAGAATTTAGTAACATGGAAGAGAGTGATGTACCAGATCCATACTACACTAATAATTTTGAAGGTGTTTTCGAGATGGTGCAATCATCTTGTGATAATTTAATTGACTACATCGTAAAAGATGCAAATTTGAAAGAGAGGTAATTCAACTATGGAAAATAAATTAGTACCTGGTATTTTAATTGGTGCCGTAATTGGTGGCGCGGCTGCTCTTGCTGATAAATCTACACGTCATTCTTTAAAACAATCATTCAAAGACATCAAAGAAGGAAATCGTACACGTAAACCCTCAAAAATAAGTAGCATCAAAGATGAAGTAATGTATTGGAAGGATACATTAGAAGAAATACGTCGCAATAATCCTGAATTAGAACGTTCAATTAAAGATGCTAAAGAAACTTTTGTAAATCGTAAAAATCAACGCTTAGGTAAATAAACTTTTAAATACGTAGCATTTTCTGAGAAAATAGGACTTCAATTGGAAAATGTAGGCATATAAGTTTATGATATTCGATGACTATGAAGTGGAACGGAATTCATTCTAAATGAATTCTGCTCCACTCTTTTTATCTTTGTTGATTATAAACTCTACATTGATTGTTAAACTTTGACTCGCCCTTGTTTAATACTTTAACTCGTGTTTAAAACTATAAATCAATATTCAAAAACTATTGCCTTTCTATTTAATTTAGGCCAAAATAATCATTGAGTGTTAAAAATACATTACTTTTTAAAGGGTATTAGATTTATCATATATAAATAAAACCATTTTTGTTTTACTATACCGCAAATATGGGAATACAAGTTTAAATGTAAAACATAAAAAGCGAAGGAGATTGTTATGTCAAAAAAAGAGAAAACAACTTCTAAATATCTTAATTCAATAGAAGATAAAGAGCATAAAAAGAATAAAAAAATAGAAGTTGACCGTACATATATAGAACCGCAAGAATTCCAATCGAAGAAACCTAAAAAAAAGAATCAAGTATTTTTTGTTTCTCGGCTGAATAAACCAGCAAAATACACCGAAAACTCTAATTTCTTTTCCTACCTTATTTATAGGATAGGTAAAGATGACGCTGCAGGTTTAGCAGCACAGATGACGTATCATTTTGTATTAGCACTTTTCCCAATGCTAATTTTTTTACTTACGCTACTTGGTCAATTCATCACGATTGATGCTAATCAGATTAATCAAAAAGTAAGTCAATATGTCCCTGATCAAGAAACAGCTAGTATCGTTGGCCGAATTGTTAAAGATATCTCTGACACTGCCAGTGGAGGTATTTTGTCAGTTGGGTTAATTTTAGCTATTTGGTCAGCATCAAATGGAATGTCCGCTATTATTAACTCATTTAATGTTGCTTATGACGTTGAGGATTCTCGAAACGGTATAGTAGTTAAATTATTAAGTATACTATACACACTTGTTTTAGGTGCAGTATTTGTTGTTGCTGTTGTACTTATTACACTAGGTCCAGTCATTAATAAATTTTTATTTGGACCACTAGGTATTGATAATCAAATTGAATGGATTTTTAATTTAGTACGAATTGTTATTCCATTGATTATTATTTTCATCATATTTACTGTACTTTATTCAGTTGCACCTAATGTTAAAACAAAATTACGTTCCGTTATTCCTGGCGCTATTTTCACTTCCATTATTTGGTTACTGGGGTCGTTTGCATTCGGTTACTATATTTCAAACTTTAGTAACTATTCGAAAACATACGGAAGTTTAGCTGGTATTATCATTTTATTCTTATGGTTGTATATCACAAGCTTTATTATTATTATCGGTGCTGAAATCAATGCAATTATTCACCAAAGAAAAGTCATAGCTGGTCACACACCTGAAGAAGCCGCTATTAAACATGATGATAACAATGAAAATCATTATAACGAAAATACGACTTATGAATACTACAAAGATAATAAAGATGTAGATATTTCTAATGAAGATGATACTTATAATATCAATCATCAATCTAAAGAAGAACATCACACAACCGACTGATAATATCGAAAGGCGAAAGTATCGGTAGATGCACCGTTACTTTCGCCTTTAATAATTTATTGAATTAAATTATGTTGAAACGCATAGATTACTGCTTGTGTTCGATCTTGTACTTCTAATTTACTCAGTATGTTACTTACATGAGTTTTTACTGTTTTGATGGTGATATGAGATGCGCTTGCAATCTCTTGGTTAGAGTATCCTTTAGCTATAAGTAATAAGATCTCCATTTCTCTTTCTGTTAACATTTCATAAAGCTCGGCACGTTTTTTCATACGGTTGCGCATTTTTACTAACACTTCTGGTTCAAATACTGATTCACCTTCATACGTTTTACGCACAGCGTCAGCTATATCACTTGCACTTGTTGTCTTTAAAATATAACTATCTACTCCAGAATCAAGTGCACGATAAACTTCTTTATCTTCTATAAAGCTTGTTAACATGACTACTTTAATTTGAGGTAAATCTTTTTTTATTTCAGTAGTAGCTTCTACACCATCCATATCGTCCATAAGTAAATCCATTAATATTAAATCTGGTTTTAGCTCATGCGCTTTAGTGATAGCCTCCTTACCAGAAGCACCCTCACCTACTACTTCTATATCTTCTTGTGTTGAAAGATAGCTTGAAATACCGATTCTTACCATTTCATGATCATCAACAAATAAAACTTTAATCGCCACTTGAATTCTCCTCCTTATTCAATGGTGCCTTAACTTCAATTCGTGTACCTGAATCAGGTAAAGATACAATATGAAACGTCGCACCAATTTCTAACGCTCGTTCTCGCATATTTTTTAAACCATAACTTTGTTCAAATTTTTCATCTACATTAAATCCTTTTCCATTATCTTGAATTCTTAGTAAAAGATAATCCTCTTGATTAAATAATTCCACAGTTACTTTCGTACCATTTGAATGTCTCAATGTATTTGAAATAGCTTCTTGTGTAATTCTGAACAAATGATCTTCAATACCTTTTGGCACTTCAAAATCTTGAATTTCATGCAAAACTTTCATTGGTACTTTCTTTTGTAAATCGATGACTAAATCTTTAATACCTTCACCTAGAGACTTATCTTTTAAACCTATCGGTCTTAAATGTAACAACAAAGCTCTCATTTCAAGTTGTGAGTCTTGAACCATTTTTTCAAGAATTGGTATCTGTTGATTTAAAGGTGGTTCTAATTTCGACTCTTTTATTGCTGATAGCATCATGCTCGCAGCAAATAATTGTTGGCTAACAGAATCATGCAATTCCCTAGCAAGTCGCTGTCGCTCATCTTCGATAATCTTTTTGACTTTTACATCATTAATATTGTAGTTTTCATTAGTTAAATTCTGAGTCTTCATTCTAAGTCGATGTAATTCTTGATTTAATGGAACTAGTGTATGATAAATATCTATCGTTTCTGTATATAATTCGATATTTTGATCATTGATACCTACTGTTTGTCCTTCTATTGATCTTTCTATTTGGGAAATAATCCAATCATTTTGTTGATTAATTTTATAAGCTAAAACAGATCCAACTATAATACATAAAAAAACTATTAATAAATTTAAAAATAGAAAAACAGGTATTCCAAATATTTGTGTATAAAACATCCCTTGAAAAAAGATAATATTTACAAACACTTTATCAATAAATAAAAAAGCAATAAGCATACTATATACTAATATAAGCATTGAGCCTATAGCTCTTATGTAGTGATTCATCTGTAAATCACCTCTACGTCTCCAATGAATGATGAAACGTAAACATTAACAGTATAATTATCATCTTTCGTTTTTTCTTCAATTTGAACATGGTTATTCTCAATCTTATAAGATTTATCATTCACATAAGCAGTACCGTAGAAGAGAGTCGCATGTAAATTTATATTATAATTAAGAGGTACAACTACTTGTACTTTACCTAAAATATGACGCACAACTATGGTATTTGTTTCCTTAATATTTGCTGCTTTTGTCATATCAATGTGTATGTCTCCTATACCGTGTTGAATTTGTACGTCTTCCCATTTATATACATACACTGGTGTATGTTGTTCACCAAACCATTTTTGTTTAATGAAAATGGGTGATGTGATGTCTTCATCTGTAGCAATCACTTTTAAAGGTCTAAACTTATAAACCAAGTAACGTATGATGACTACAATTAAAAAGACAAATAGAATAATAATCGTATACTTATTAGACAAAAGTGTAAAAGCAATTAATAAAGTTCCTATCCAAAAAGATAATAGTCCTCTAACTTTATGGAAATACACATATCCTACATATACAAGTACACATCCTAATAGGAGTACTAGTAAAAAACCAATTTTCTCAAAAAATATATAATAAAAATTGGCAATAATCATTAAAGCAGTAAAAATAATCAACATTTCAGTTGATATATATTTGCGTGTCATATTTCGCCACCTTTCTATGCTACAGCACTCATATGATATATAAAGTGGAATGCTTCTTCAGTAGTTATTTTCATTCTAGATTGTAAATTTATATCCGCTTCAATTCTCGCATAATAAGACTCAGCATCATTTAATAGTGATTTAATCATATCAATATCATTATCATGTATTTCTTCAGCACAATAGATTGCTTGATTGTTTACTAAATCTATATATTTATTTTCTAATGAGAGCGTGAGAGTGTCAATTAACTTCTTTAGTTGTAATCTTTTTTCTCTTAAATAATTAATATAAGTATCAATATTTTTAATTTGCTTATCTAATGACATTTTATAGTCATTGATACTTTTTTTAGTAATACGTTTTATAAATTGTTGTAAATATGAATCTAAAATATTCAATGATATCACCTCGTCACTGATTAAGCTTTATTATAAAACAATTCCGAAACCTAATGAAATAGGCTTCGGAACCATATACGCTTCATACTTTAGTCTGACGAGATATGAAAAAAGTAAATCATAATCTTAAATTCTAATTTGAATTACTAATATTTAATTAATCATCAATCTTAGTTGTAAGTAACGGACCATCTTTAGTTACTATAACCGTGTGTTCAATTTGGGCGACATAACTTTTATCCTTAGTTTCAAATGCCCATTCATTTTTACCTTCAGTTACAAATGTAGCATGTGTTGATATGAATGGTTCTACTGCAATGACTTGCCCTTCTTTTAATAATGTTTTATCTTTAGGATCAAAATAATTCATGACATGATTAGGTGCCTCATGAAGTGATTGTCCAACACCATGTCCAGTTAAATTCTTAATCACAGTCAAGTCATTTTGTCGTGCCGTTGCATGAACAGCTTTTCCAATATTACTCAATTTTGTACCTGGTTTCACCTTTTTCATAGCATTTTCAAAAGCCATTGTGGCTACGTCACAGACCTTTTGCTTAAGTGGTTGATCTGATTTCCCTACAACAAATGAAATACCAGTATCAGCATAGTACCCATTTTTTAAAGCTGATACGTCAATATTAACTAGGTCACCTTCACGAATTACTCGTTTACCAGGGATTCCATGCGCGACCTCTTCGTTAACACTAATGCAAGTTTGACCTGGGAAGTTTTCATCATGAATAGGCGCTGAAATCGCTCCATGCTCTTCAAATAAATCTTTGGCAATGTGATCTAATTCACGGGTAGTCACTCCAGGTTGAGTAGCTTCTTTCATAGTATCTCTGACTTTTGCACAAATGTAACCTATTTCTTTTAATGCTTGTAATTCTTCATCAGTTTTAACAATCATTTTATCCCGTTCCTTTATAAATTATATTACATCTTATTATAGCAAAAATTTTTTGATATACTAAATATGAATGTATAACGATTCGTAATAGTTAAATTAATTTTCAAAGAAAGAGAATTTGTCTAAAGTAAAGTCTTTTCGAATTTCCTTTTCTTAAGAGGAGTCAGTATGATATGAATGATAAATGGTATAGACATATAATTGGAGCGCGAACCATTAAAACTGGTTTGGCTACTTTTTTTACGTCTTTATTTTGTATGTTGTTAAACCTCACTCCAATTTTTGCCATACTTACTGCAATTGTTACAATTGAACCTACTGCTAAAGCATCATTAAAAAAGGGGTATAAAAGGCTACCAGCAACAGTTATCGGTGCGTTATTTGCTGTTGTCTTTACATATGTCTTCGGTGATCAATCGCCGTTAAGTTATGCTTTAAGTGCTACATTTACCATTTTGATTTGCACTAAACTTAATTTACAGGTAGGAACAACTGTTGCAGTATTAACTTCCGTTGCGATGATTCCAGGTATACATGAAGCTTATGTATTCAATTTCTTTTCACGGTTACTTACAGCTCTTATAGGGCTTGTTACGGCTGGATTAGTCAATTTTATCATCTTACCACCTAAGTATTATCATCAACTTGAAGAGCAATTAGCCCTTAGTGAGAAAAAAATGTATAATTTATTTTATGTACGCTGTAATGAGTTATTATTAGGAAAATTTAGCTCAGAGAAGACTAGTAAAGAATTATCAAAATTAAACATAATTGCTCAAAAAGCTGAAACATTAATGAGTTATCAAAGAGATGAACTTCATTATCATAAAAATGAAGATAATTGGAAATTATTAAATCGCCTTACAAATCGCGCTTATAACAACCGTTTATTTATTTCACATTTATCTAACATTATTTATTTACCCAAACATACGTCTATTGCTTTTGATGCTAATGAGAAGATAGCATTGATTAATATTAGTAATAGTATTAATGGCATCATTCAAAAAGGAAGCTTTACACGTCAAAAAGAATCTATTGCAACATTAAAGTCTTCTGTTAAACAGATGGATGAGTTTGACCAAAATCAAATGAAAAGTACACTCATATATGAAATTCTACTCATATATAAAATTTTAGATTCACGTTATGCAAAATAATATGACGTTAAAAATAATTACTTTATTACCTATTCAAAAAATAATTAAATATGATACAAAGCCGTAGAACAAAGTTTATCTACGGCTTTCTTGATACATATAAATATACTCATAAATCTCGTTAACGCTTTAAATTTGAATGTTTGGCAAACTATTCGTCTACACCTTCACCTATCGTCACGCTCGTAACAAATCCTTGTGTCACTTTGTATTGTAATTTAATCATTTTACCATGATAGACATATATACCGTCTTCTGGATATTGTGAATCACTGCTTGTATGTGGAATATGATTCAATCTCTCTTTTGGGTATGCATCTTTCATACTTTCAAGTGATAGTGATTGATTATTAATACTGAAACGTACACTTATCGCTGTATGATTGCTTGTAGCTCTGATTTCTTGATCATAAATCTTTTTGTATTCAATATCATTAGTATCATCTTGTTGAATCTGATAACCATTAATATTTAAATGACCATTATCTAGAGAAGTAATAAATTGAGGTTGAGTTAAAAATGTTGGATTTTTACCTGCCTCACCTTCTAATGAAAAGCTATGAGATTGTTTGGTTTCGTTTGTTTGATGATGCTTTTCTAAGTAAGTATGTGCTTGTGCGACATGTGAAAACGGAAAGGCTAACGTTAAAGCAGCTAGAGTCAATGACGTCAATTTAAAAATCTTCATATTTTCACTCCTATATTTATTGTATGGTTCAATTACAGTTTAACAACTATTATATGTTTCAAAGTATTTTTTTCGTAGATAATAGAAATTAGCACTTGAGTGTCTATGTTTCAAGGTCAATGAACATTAACGTTTCCTAAATGTATATCAAAAGGTGCTACGTATTCATATAGAACAATTTTTTTCATCTCAACACCTCCCACTTTCCATATTTTCTTTAACGTTTTAAAAGAAAATGCTCATCACTTCGTTCCTGACCTTTTGTTAATTAACATCTTCATAAGTTATTTACAATTCAGTCAATGGCTGCTAATACGTTAAAATGCCTCTAGAACATGCATTGATGTTCTAGAGGCATTAATATGATAAGTCTTTATACTAATAATCAATTATCGTCATGATTAACAATCATTATTAAAAATTAAGTTGTATTGAGTTATTTTTTATTTTCTTTTGCACGTTTAATCAGAACTTGCTTAGCAGCTTCTTCCTCGGTGTTATCAATCTTTTTAGGCTCAAATAGTATGCCTTTTCTTTCACATGCTTTCTCAAGTAGATAATCAGTTATTTCATGATTTTTTGGTAAAATTGGGCCGTGAAGATAAGAACCTAATAGATTTTTATAGTGTATACCTTCTTTTCGATCGTTATCATTATTACCATAACCATACGTTACTCGACCTAATGTTCCATACGGATGATATGTTCTACCACCATGATTTTCAAATCCAACAATCGTGCCAAAAGTATCACTCTCTATAATGATATCTCCAGTTAAGCGTTCTTTTTTAGACTCGGTATAGAAATCAAGAACACCCAATCCTTCTAACTCGGTACCATCAGGAGTAATATACTTATGACCTAAAAATTGATAACCACCGCATATAGTTAACCCAGGCATACCATCTTCAATTGCATTTTTTAACGACGTTTTAATCTTACTTAATTCCTTTGTGGCAAGCGCTTGTTCCCTATCACTCCCACCACCAATGAAGAAAATATCGCAATCATCAAATGTGACTCCTTCAGTCTCATTGATTTCTTTAACATTTATCTTAATATTTCTTTTTTTAGCTCTTTGTTTTAATGCCATGATATTACCAATATCACTGTATAAATTAAGCTTATCTGACATGAAATGATAAACCGTTAGTTCATTCATCTTACGATTGCCCTCCTTCAAATGAGCGATTAAGTTGTTCAAGCATTGGTGTTAATGATGTATAGTTTGGAATTGCTACCGTAAATGAACTGTATTTCATAGTTAATGCAGTCGCTTTGTAGATATCCTTTTCAACCTTAATAGGCACTTCAACTTCAGCAAGTTTGAGACGTAATTGTAGTTCCTCAGCACGTGTACCGCTTACAATGATAGCTTCGATATCTTGGGTAGCCAGCTTTTCAAAGTCAGCATCGTATATCCATGAAATATCTCGACCATCTGCCGCGTTGTCATTAAGACTAATAACATAAACTTTTTTATCATCAATTTGTTCGCCTACTGATAGGCTTGCATTCATTCCAGCTGGATTTTTTGCTAGATTAATCATAGCTTCCTTCTTATTTTTTGAAAAATACTGCATTCGACCATTATCAGACGTATATGTTTCAAAACCTTTGCGTATTGCATCATCATTTAATCCCAATTCTCTTAATACGGTATAAGCTGCTATTGCATTATAAGAATTAAAATCTCCTGCAATTTTCATATTAAACTCACTTTGGTTTATTATCATTTTTAAGAATGGTGAAGCTTCAAATGATGACACTTCATATGTAGGTACTTCTCGTTTAAATCCACACTCACAGTGATAATGTCCAATTTGATTATAATGTATATAGTCATATTGCAATAATCGTCCACAATTAGGACAATATTTACTTTCATTCATTGTACTTTGTTCAAATTCATGTGCAAATTTTTTCATTCCGTAATACACAATGGAATGACTTGCAATTTTCAAACGACTCACAAACGGATCATCTGCATTTAATAATAATTTTATCCCTTTGTTACTTATTGATTTTGCAATATTATCAACCATAATATCGATTTCACCAAATCGATCCATTTGATCTCTAAAGAAATTTGTAAACACCATCATAGAGGGTGTAATTTCGTTTAAAACACGTGGTATAGATCCTTCATCTATTTCAATTATCGCAATATTAGTATCCTTAGAGCTTTGCATAATGAAAGCAGAAGTTATCCCTGCTGCCATATTTGCCCCTTCATTATTGTGAATAATGTTTATTTGATTTTTCTTTAAAGTATGTCCAATTAAGTTAGATGTAGTCGTTTTACCATTAGTCCCACTAATAAAAACAATGTCATCTACTTGTTTAGCTAATTTTCTTAAAATATTATGATCCACACGTCTTGCAATCTGTCCCGGCAAGTCTGTACCCTTTTTACCTACAGCTATACTTGCTTTCCTTGCTAACTTAGCCATGTGGGTTGCAGTCCATTGTCTCATGCGTTTCCTCCTCCAATTTGCACTCGAGTAATTATAACACGTAAAGGGTACAACAAAAAAGATTCTCATCTAAGATGTGCTATTCATTTCACAAATTAGAATAATTATTAATAAGAACGATAATCACTACTTCTAGATTATAATAATTATTATTTGCTATTGAGAAAAGTTTTGTTATAATATACAAGAATCTTATTTTTATTTATACGGGGTGATTGAAGATGTTAAGTAAAGAACTATTAGCAGCTTTAAATGAACAGATGAATCAAGAATATTTTGCAGCGCACGCATATATGGCAATGGCGGCATACTGTGACAAAAAATCTTATGACGGATTTGCAAATTTTTATATAGAACAAGCTAAAGAGGAACGTTTCCACGGTAAAAAAATCTATGACTATATCAATGATCGTGGCGAACATGCTATTTTTGATACAATTAAAGCTCCTAAAGTAGAATTTTCTTCTATTTTAGAAACATTTAAAGATAGTTTAGCTCAAGAACGTGATGTTACTCAACGTTTCTATAATCTATCAGAATTAGCTCGGAATGATAAAGATTATGCTACAATTTCATTTTTAAACTGGTTCTTAGATGAACAAGTTGAAGAAGAATCTACATTTGAAACTCATATAGATTACCTTACTCGTATTGGTGACGATTGTAATACACTTTACTTATATGAAAAAGAATTAGCAGCGCGTTCATTCAACGAGTAATAATTACAATAACTTATTCCTAAATATTGTGTTATTTACCCTTAAATCTCCTCAAAGATAAATGATTTAAGGGTTTTTTTAATGCATAAATCATTTGTTTTAACCCGTTTTACTATCTATAAAATTGTTATTGTAATAAAATATTGACATTAAATACTCACATAACCAAAAATAATTGAAAGGAATGAAATAATGGCACAAAATGCATTTGTTGCACTGGACTTTGAAACTGCTAACGGTAAACGAACAAGCATATGCTCTGTAGGAATGGTTAAAGTTATTGATAATCAAATAACAGAGTCATTTCATACCCTTGTGAATCCTTTTGACTACTTTACTGAAACAAATATTAATGTACACGGCATCCACCCCGAAGATGTGCAAGATGCTCCTGGATTCAAGCATGTCTATCCATATATGCTACAATTTATTGATCAACTTCCTGTTGTTGCCCATAATGCTGCTTTTGATATGAATGTGTTACATCAAAGTTTAAAAAGTCTTAATATAGATACTCCTTCTTTGACATACTTTTGTTCATATCAATTAGCTAAACGAACAATAAATGCATATCGTTATGGACTAAAACATTTAATGAATCATTACCATTTAGATTTTCACGGTCATCATGATGCGTTAAATGATGCTAAAGCTTGTGCAATGATTACCTACCGCTTATTGAAACATTATGATGATCTTCAAAGCATGTTAAATATATATGGAAAAAATCTTAAAGATAAAGGCTGATTGTCCACTTAACCTGTGTTCATCAGCCATTTAAATAAAATCATATATTGTTAAATTTTTAAAATCAGATTGCACTAAACTCCCAACCGTTACACCTATTAATCGAATCGGAATCTCTGGATCTTTTAAGTCGTTATATAAAGTATATGCAATATTATAAATATCAGTTTCAGTACGAATAGGATCTCTCAAACTTTTTTGTTTTGAGATTGTTTCATATTGATAAGTCTTTATCTTTACAGTGACTGTTTTTCCTGATTTTTGAATTTTATTTAAACGCTCTGCTGTTTTTCCTGAAAGCTCTCTTATTTTTCTTAAAATAACATCATCATCGTTAACATCTGTAGAAAATGTCCTTTCAGTCCCAACAGATTTACGAACTCTACTCGCCTTTACTTCATTATGGTCTATACCTCGAGCTTTATTATACAAACCTCGTCCTCTTTTACCGAACAAGCGTATTAATTCAAATTCATCTTTATTATATAAATCTTGACCTGTATATATATGATGTTGATGCATTTTTTTCTTCGACGCTTTGCCTACCCCTGGAAAATCTCCAATATCTAATTGCATTAATATTTCATGTACATTATTGTAATCAATAACTGTCAAACCATTTGGCTTGTTCATACCACTCGCTAACTTAGCTAAAAACTTATTATAAGACACGCCAGCTGACGCAGTTAAACGTGTTACTTCGTATATATCTCTGCGAATATAATTTGCAATAGTTGATGCTGATAAATCCGGTCTCACTAAATGTGTAATATCTAAATAAGCTTCATCTAAAGACATAGGTTCTACTAATTCTGTATAACTTCTGAATATTTCCATGATTTGACCAGATACCTCTCTATAAGCATCAAAACGGCTTGTTACATAATAGCCATTGGGGCACAGCTTATGTGCTTGAGTCATAGGCATAGCAGAGTGAACACCATAAGCTCTTGCTTCGTATGATGCCGTAGAAACAACGCCTCGATGACTCGCTTTACCACCAACGATGACAGGTTTTCCTTTTAATTTAGGATTATCTCTCATTTCAACTTGAGCAAAAAAATAATCCATATCTATATGAATAATTCTTCTTTCAGTCATCGACTCACCTCACTATGTCTTCCAAAAAATAGCTTTATACTATTATACGCCATCAGTTTTATCATTACATGTATTGTGCACATGATAATACTTGTATTGTTTATTTACTTAATGTAATAGCAAAAAATAGGACTACAATTTTAGAATAAATTCATAGTCCTATCCTTTCCTACATAAGTGGTTATGTGAATGTAGTTGCATATTTTAATGAGATATTTGTTTATTACGATGGAAACGAGTTGAAAAATAAGAAATGAAATTTTTAAATCAATTATCAACTTTAATATATGCGCTTGTCAGTATAATTAGTGATTATTCATAATAGGTTTGAGTGGGCTTTTGTTGATAAAGATACAAACCTTCTCCATAAGTTTGTATATATTTGAATTTGCTTTGTAATGCCAATGCTACTAAAAACACATCTATCATGCAATAACTTGTATGTATACTAAACATAAAGATTAAAGATGAGAAGGAATATATTTGAATAAGTGCTAGTAAGGTCGCACTTATGATAACAAGTGGTGCTATCATGATAATTGTAAATTGCCACCGATGAAAACAAGTCTGAGAGAACTGTACAATAATTTTGTTTTTATCATATTTTAAAGATGGTTTTTCACCTTTAGAAAATATAATGAACAAAATACGATGAATAAACTCATGCAAAATAACTAGCACTGCGAAACCTACAAAGCCCAAAATAAGATTCATGACAAAATTTTGTTCAATGATATGCGTTGTTTGATAAGCCCATTTATAAGTAAATAGTATTGTAAATAGCGCCAATACAATTTGCAACAGAACAAATCGTTGGATTTGAAATTTATTGCCTGATAAATCTATTTTATGCACATTCACCCCTCCAGTTCTCTATTTTCAAAAACAGTATACAATTTTTATTATAGCTAAAAAAGACCTTTTTCAATAAAGTAAGTTGCTTGTAATACAATCTTAACAATCACTTCAAAATAATAATGAATTGATTTCTATTAAATTCACTCTTCATCTTTGCGTACAAATAATGCTACAGTCTCAATATGTGTTGTTTGTGGGAACATATCAACTGGTGTAATTTCTACTAACTCGTATTGTTCAGCCAATATTTGCGCATCTCTTTGTTGCGTTGAAGGGTTACATGATATATAAACAATCCTTTTCGGATTTAATTTTAAAAGAGTAGTTAAGAAAGTTTCATCGCATCCTTTTCTAGGTGGATCTACCATGACTACGTCAGGTTTAATCCCTTGTGATTTCCATGTTAAGATAACATCTTCTGCTTTTCCACATTCGAAAGTCGTATTTTTTAGTTGGTTTTTAGTCGCATTGTCTTCCGCATCTTTTATGGCTTGCGGAACAACTTCTACTCCATAAACATGCTTGGCTTGTGGTGCCATATATAGCCCAATCGTTCCTATACCACAATACGTATCCAATACTATTTCTTTTCCTGTTAATTGAGCATAGTTCAGAGCTTGCTGATAAAGTTTTTCAGTTTGTGATGAGTTAATTTGATAAAATGATAAATCAGAAATATGATAAATTACTTCACTTAATTGGTCTTCAATTTTATCTTTACCATATAAAGTCATTGATTGACGTCCCATAATAACATTAGAATGGCTATTGTTTATATTCTGTTTAATACTTGTTATATTTGGAAATTCTTTTTTCAGCTTGTTTACTAACAGTTCTGATTGTTTAAATGTTGCTCCATTTGTAACAAAGATAACCATCATTTCATCGGTATGATAACCAGTCCTTACTACTAAATGACGTATTAAACCTGTTTTCGCTTTTTCGTTATATATAGATATATTTAATTCATTGAGCCAGTACTTCACTCGATTCATTACTTCTTGATGTTGTTTATCTTGTATAAGACAACTATCCATATCTATAATGTCATGGCTACGTTGTCTATAGAATCCCATTATAACTTGATTGGAGTTACCTTGACCTACAGGAATTTGAGATTTATTACGGTAACGCCAAGGATTATCCATGCCAATCGTTTCCTTTATGGTGGTATTCTCAAAAGGGCCTTTTCTATGAAAAAGATTAACTACTTGTTCTCTTTTCATATCCAATTGTGCTCTATATGTCATATGTTGTAATTGACAACCACCACACTTTGCATAATAAATACAAGGCGGTGTCACTCTATCATCACTTTCACTTATGACCTCTATCAATTTTCCTATAGCAAAATTCTTTTTCACTTTAATTAATTTAAATTTAATTTCTTCATCAATTAAAGCATTAGGAATAAAAATTGGATATCGATCAACTTTAACAACTCCGTGTCCCTCATGAGTTAAATCAATAACCTTTCCCGTTTTAACATCGTTTTTCTTAAATGTTTCCAATTTTTCCCCTCCTACATACAAAAAGGTTAGGAATATAATGTGTGGCATTCCTAACCTTAAATTTGATGTCGTAATTAGTCGTAATAATTTCATTGCTTATCTGGCATAATATCAGGTATTGTATTATTTTCTAATAGTTCTTCGTTAAATACATCTTTAGGTGTGAAAATTTCTATGTGCTGTTCTAAATTAAGGAAATTTGCAGGTAATTTCCCACCGTATTCACCATCAACATTAAGTTGCATATCAGTAAATGATGAAATATTAATAGACTTCGCTTTAGCATAAATGACTTTAGGATGTTTTGTGTGCTCGCCTCGAGACGCTAATGTCATAATATGGCCCAATTCAGCAAGATTTGCTTTTTCTACAATAATTAACGTGAAATAACCGTCGTCAAGCTTCGCATCTGGAACTAATTTTTCAAAGCCAGCCATTGAATTCGTTAAACCTAGAAGGAATAGTAAAGCTTCTCCTTGGAAGATGTTATCATCATATTCGATACGTACATCTACCGCTTTCATTTGAGGTAACATTTCAAATCCTTTAATATAATACGCGAACGGTCCTACAATTGATTTCAACTTACTTGGTGTTTCGTAAGATACTTGTGTTAGTTTACCCCCTGCAGCTAGGTTAATGAAATAACGATTATTCATCTTTCCAATATCTACCTTGGTTGTATGACCATCAATAATTACATCAATCGCTCCCATTATATCGCTTGGTAAATGAAGCGCTCTTCCAAAGTCATTAACGGTTCCCATTGGTATTACACCTAATTTAGGACGATTGGGTTGCTCGGCGATTCCATTGACCACCTCATTTAACGTACCGTCACCTCCAGCTGCAATGAGTAAATCATATTCATTTTCTAGTGCTCTTTCAGCTTCAAAAGTGGCATCACCAATTTTTTCAGTTGCATATGCACTCGTTTCATAACCTGCTTTCTCAAGTTTAATCAGTGCATCTGGTAATACACGTTTAAAAAGTTCTTTTCCTGATGTTGGATTATATATAATTCTTGCACGTTTTCTCATAGTTAATCCCTCAAATTCATATACTCATTACTTATATTATATGATTTATACATCAGTTAAAAGTATTTATTTCCGATTTCTCTAAACTATTCGGTACAACAAAGGTGAAATATATGTAATTTTAAACATTAAGAAACTTAATACCTATACTTTTCAAAAGTAATAAAAGCTTCTAACAAAGTTCATATTCTTTGTTAGAAGCTTAAAGTATTATAATTTTCGAATTAACGGTTATCTAATTCTTGTTTTAATAGGCTATTAACTTTTTGTGGGTTAGCTTGACCTTTAGAAGCTTTCATAATTTGACCCACTAAGAATCCCATAGCTTTACCTTTACCATTTTTATAATCTTCTATTGATTGTGGATTATTATCTAAAGCATCAGTTACAAATTTAAGTAATGTTGCTTCATCAGAAATTTGTACTAAACCTTTATCTTCCATAATTTGTTTAGCATCTCCACCATTTTCAGCTAGTTCTGGAAAGACTTTTTTAGCGATTTTACTACTCATTGTTCCGTCTTCTATTAATTTAATCATACCAGCTAAATTTTCAGGTGTTAGTTGCGTATCTTTTAATTCAACTTGATTTTTATTAAGATACTCGTTAACACCGCCCATTAACCAGTTGGAAGTAAGTTTAACATCTGCACCATGGTCAATTGCGCCTTCAAAGAAATCAGACATTTCTTTAGTTAATGTTAATACATGCGCATCATATTCTGGAAGTCCAAGATCATTTACGTATTTAGCTTTACGTTCATCTGGTAATTCTGGAATTGTTTCTCTCACACGTGCTTTCCAATCTTCATCTACATACAATGGTACAATATCTGGTTCAGGGAAATATCTGTAATCATCTGAACCTTCTTTCACACGCATTAAAATTGTTTTACCAGTAGATTCATCAAATCGACGTGTTTCTTGACCAATCTCTCCACCATTTAATAATTCTTCTTCTTGACGTTTTTCTTCATATTCTAAACCTTTTTTAACATAGTTAAATGAGTTAAGGTTTTTCAATTCAGTTTTTGTACCAAATTCCTTTTGACCATATGGACGAAGTGAAATATTAGCATCACAACGTAGGGAGCCCTCTTCCATTTTACAATCAGATACACCCGTATATTGAATGATTGAACGTAGTTTTTCAAGGTAAGCATATGCTTCTTTAGGTGAACGAATATCGGGTTCAGATACAATTTCAATTAATGGTGTACCTTGACGGTTTAAGTCTACTAAAGAATATCCATCTTTATGTGTTGATTTACCTGCATCTTCTTCCATATGAAGACGTGTAATACCGATACGTTTTGTTTCTCCATCAACTTCAATATCAATATAGCCGTTTTCTCCAATAGGTTGATCAAACTGAGAAATTTGATATGCTTTTGGATTATCTGGATAGAAATAGTTTTTACGATCGAATTTAGAATTTGTAGCAATATCCATATTTAATGCCATTGAAGCTCTCATTGCCCAATCTACTGCACGTCTATTAACTACTGGTAACACACCTGGATAAGCTAAGTCGATAACATTTGTATTTGAATTTGGTTCAGCTCCAAAATGTGCTGGTGATGGAGAGAACATTTTTGAGTCCGTTTTTAACTCAACATGAACTTCAAGTCCGATTACTGTTTCAAAATGCATGATTTCCACTCCTTATAAATTTTCGTATGCGTCATGTAAGTTGTATTGTGTTTCAAATTGATAAGCGACACGATATAACGTTTTTTCATCAAAAGGTTTACCAATTAATTGCAAACCAATTGGGCGTCCGTTTGATTGTCCACAAGGAACTGAAATACCAGGTAAACCAGCAAGGTTAACTGGTGTAGTTAATAAGTCATTCGCATACATAGTTAAAGGATCATCAATTTCTTCGCCAATATTAAATGCTGTTGTAGGTGCTGTAGGTCCAACCACAACATCATAAGATTCAAATACTTTGTCAAAATCATTTTTAATTAACGTTCTAACTTTTTGAGATTTTTTATAGTATGCATCGTAATAACCTGAGCTTAAAGCAAAAGTACCTAAGAAGATACGTCTTTTGACTTCTTCACCAAAGCCTTCCGATCTGGACATTTTATATAATTCTTCTAACGATTGTGCTTCTTTAGAATGATATCCATATCTAATACCATCAAATCGAGCTAAGTTTGCTGAAGCCTCTGATGACGCAATAACATAATATGATGGAATACCATATTTTGTATTTGGTAATGAGACTTCGTCAACTTCAGCACCAAGTGATTTTAACGTTTCAACCGCTTCTTTTACAGAAGTCTTCACTTCTTCACTTACACCCTCACCTAAATATTCTTTAGGTAATGCAATTTTAAGACCTTTAATATCTTTACCAATATCAGAAGTAAAATCTACATCATCAACAGGTGCGCTTGTAGAATCATTCGCATCAACACCGGAAATTGCCTCAAGTACTAATGCGTTATCTTTAACATTACGCGTGATTGGTCCAATTTGATCTAAAGAAGAAGCAAATGCAACTAAACCAAAACGTGATACACGGCCATAAGTCGGTTTCATACCAACTACGCCACAATAAGATGCAGGTTGTCTAATAGAACCACCAGTGTCTGACCCTAAACTAAAAGGAACTAAACCTGCTGCAACTGCTGCTGCAGAACCACCTGAAGATCCACCTGGTACTGCTGTGTGATCGAAAGGATTTAATGTTTTCTTAAAATATGAAGTCTCTGTAGAGCCACCCATTGCAAACTCATCCATGTTTAATTTACCAATTAATACCGCGTTTTCATCATGTAGTTTGTTCATTACAGTGGATTCATAAATAGGTACAAACCCTTCTAACATTTTACTTGCACACGTAGTTTCTACATCTTTTGTGATGATATTATCTTTGATTCCCATTGGAATTCCAAATAGTTTACCATCCATTTGATCTTTAGCTTGTAATTCATCTAATTCTTCGGCTTTTTTTATTGCATTTTCTTTATCTAAAGCTAAGAATGACTTGATTGTTGGATCAGTTTCTTCAATAGCTGCGTATATATCTTTTACTACATCAGAAGGTTTAATTTCTTTATTTTTGATTAATTCAGTTAATTTTTCGATAGATTCAAAACGAATACTCATCTTAAGCGTCCTCCCCATTCATGATGGATGGCACTTTAAATTGACCATCTTCTGTTTCTTTCGCATTTTTCAATGCTAATTCTTGAGGAATGCCCTCGATTGCTTTATCGTCACGTAATACGTTTTGTAAATCTAATACGTGATAAGTTGGCTCAATACCTTCTGTATCGGCACTATCATTTTGTTTCGCAAAATCTAAAATACTTTCTAAAGTATTAGCCATTTCTTCTGTTTCTTCAGAAGAAATTTGAAGTCTAGCTAAATTAGCAATATGTTCAACTTCTTCACGTGTAACTTTAGTCATTAAATAAAAGCCTCCTTAATACTCATTCATCACCAAATTGTATCAAATTTCGAACCAAAAATCTAAATATTTATGAATAAGTTACTCAAAATAAACACTTGATATTTAAGGTGTTTAATAAACTTTTACATATGAATACCGCTAATTGTCATCTCTATGTCTTAAAATGATAGATGAATTAAATTTTAATTCTAATAATAATTTTGTACATATTTATGCAATAGATATTGATTAATCATAAAACACACTTAGAGTTAAACACCCTTTATCAAAGACTTTTAATACTACCATTAAAAGTTTTACTTTTCTGAACATTTAGTTACATTGTATAATATTACATGTATCTTATATCATTATTTAAAAAAGGGAGTGTTAATTATGTTTACATTAGGTACAGCTCTCAGTAATCAAATTGATGCAAATTGGCAGACTTACGTTATGATTATTGTCTATTTCTTAATCCTTCTAATTATCGGCTTCTATGGTTATCGACAAGCTACTGGAAACTTAAGTGAATTTATGTTGGGAGGGCGTAGTATCGGACCATATATCACAGCATTATCAGCTGGTGCCTCTGATATGTCTGGATGGATGATTATGGGACTTCCAGGTTCAGTTTACAGTACAGGTTTATCCGCCATTTGGATAACAATTGGATTAACCTTAGGTGCATACATTAATTATTTTGTTGTTGCTCCAAGACTACGTGTATTTACTGAGGTTGCGGGAGATGCTATTACACTCCCAGACTTTTTTAAAAATAGACTAGATGATAAGAAGAATATTATTAAAATTATTTCAGGATTGATTATTGTCGTTTTTTTCACTCTATATACGCATTCAGGTTTCGTTTCTGGCGGAAAACTCTTTGAAAGTGCATTTGGATTAAACTATCACGTAGGACTTTTGATAGTGGCTATTATAGTTATTTTTTACACTTTCTTTGGCGGCTATTTAGCTGTATCAATTACTGATTTTTTTCAAGGTGTGATTATGCTTATTGCTATGGTATTGGTACCTATCGTTGCAATGCTTAAACTCAACGGTTGGGATACATTTCATGATGTTGCTCAAATGAAACCTACAAACTTAGATTTATTTAGAGGAACCACTATTTTAGGCATTGTTTCATTATTTTCATGGGGACTCGGATATTTTGGTCAACCACATATTATAGTAAGATTTATGTCTATCAAATCACATAAATTACTACCAAAAGCCAGACGTCTGGGAATAAGTTGGATGGCAGTCGGTCTATTAGGAGCGATTGGTGTGGGATTAACAGGAATTTCATTTATATCTGAAAAGCATATTAAATTAGAAGATCCTGAAACACTATTTATTGTGATGAGTCAAATTTTATTTCATCCGCTTGTAGGTGGATTTTTATTAGCAGCCATCCTTGCTGCAATAATGAGTACTATCTCTTCACAATTACTAGTAACATCAAGTTCTTTAACTGAAGATTTCTATAAACTAATCAGAGGTTCAGATAAAGCATCATCACACCAAAAAGAGTTTGTTTTGATTGGACGATTATCAGTTTTACTTGTTGCGATAGTTGCTATTACGATTGCTTGGCATCCAAACGATACAATATTAAATTTAGTTGGTAATGCTTGGGCTGGCTTTGGAGCTGCTTTTAGTCCTTTAGTACTCTACTCTTTGTATTGGAAAGATTTAACACGTGCAGGAGCTATTAGCGGAATGGTAGCTGGTGCTGTAGTTGTTATTGTTTGGATTTCTTGGATTAAACCTTTGGCTACAATCAATGCATTCTTTGGTATGTATGAAATTATACCGGGTTTCATAGTTAGCGTATTGATTACGTACATCGTAAGTAAATTAACAAAAAAACCTGATGATGTTGTTATTGAAAATCTTAATAAAGTTAAACACATCGTTAAAGAATAAATGTACAATTATCAGACTATATCAACATTATAAAATTGATTAATTAAGTAACAATTAGAAGTATAATTTAAATACTTTTCTAATATACAGTGTCAATTTCTTTCATTCACTTAAGAAAATAGCTATGAAGAAATCTATCAATATAAA
Organism: Staphylococcus sp. HMSC068G11; assembly: GCF_001815825.1. Classification (NCBI taxonomy): domain Bacteria; kingdom Bacillati; phylum Bacillota; class Bacilli; order Caryophanales; family Staphylococcaceae; genus Staphylococcus; species Staphylococcus sp. HMSC068G11. Next base: position 32,063 of record NZ_KV822060.1, on the reverse strand, counting down.
TTTCTTCATAGCTAATTTTTTATATTTAAATTTATTGACGGCTCGAAAAATGAGTCAAAATCATCAATAATATCAAATTGCAAATATATTCCTTTGGTACTGAATTGACCAGTAAACTTAATTTGAATTCTATCCTATTCTTTTCTATACAATGAAATGGGTGTCATACTTCATAGGTAACTAATTATGATAAATATGAACTTGTGGTTCTTTATCGTCTTTAGTTTTACTAATTAGAGCACGTGGAGTATTTCCATCCTTGATTCTAATTTCATACTCATCTAGTTTATCAAAATACTTTTCGGCTTGCTCTGTAACATATTGTGTAATACCTATCGTTTCTGCCTGTCCGTAATAATCTATAGGCAGATCAACTGTAAGTTGTTTTGCTTTTTTATTTACGAATTTAACCTTACCAACTGCTTGTGTGAAGTTTGAAAAATACGATTGCAAATTATCATTAAACTGTTTAAAGTTATTATTCAGCGTTTCATCATAATCAGCTGCAGTTGACGAAGGAATTAAGGCTGCTTTTTCATTAATATTATCCCATGAGTTAATTTTAGTTTTACCCTCTTCAACTGTAGTACCAACTATAAATTCACCTGGTGTAATGGAATCTTGACTTGATTGTTTATAGATAGCAAAATGAATAGGAATATCTTTTAAATCACTATTCTCACGTAAACGAGAGAGCATTTCACTAGCCATCTGTTTACCTTGCTTTTCAATCTCTTTATCAGATAAATCTTTACTATATGTTTCGCCATCTTTCTCTTTTTTGTAATAATAAACACTATTCATGGCTAAACCAATTGTCATGCCTTTTATATTTTTACCTTTAGAATCACTGTTTCCATAAAAATCCTGCTCGAGTATATTTGAAAGATAGGCTGGAGAATTTTCAGCTATTTTCTCTTCATCTGTTTCACCATTGTGAGATGGATTGAGTCCAAGATTCTCATTAGCATTTTTGCTTTGCTTTTCTTTTTCGCTCATCTTGTCAATTTCTTTTTTTGTATATTTCGGATCTAAGTATGCATTAATCGTTTTTTTATCTAAATATTGTCCATCTTGATATAAATACTTATTTGTTGGAAAGATTTCTTTACTTAATTCTAGTAAACCACTTTCAAAATCTTCTCCATTATAACCATTTGCCATATTATCTTGTAATAATCCACGAGCCTGGCTTTCTTTAAAGGGCAATATAGTCCTATAGTTATCACCTTGAACTTTTTTATCAGTCGCTATTTGTTTCACTTGATTTTTATTATGGTTATCCTTATGTTCACTTTGTTCTTTATCTGATGAAGTTTGTTTATGTCCATCTCCGCAAGCCGTTAATAATAACAGTATCGACATGAGTAAAAATATTGTTCGCTTCATTCACGTACTCCTCTAATTATTAGATTCCATTTTGTTTTTCTATAAATGCTGCTTCAGTCCAAATTTCAGTACCGTACTTCTCAGCTTTGGCTAATTTAGACCCTGCATCTGCTCCAGCTATGACAATATCAGTACTTTTAGTCACGCTATTTGTAACTTTAGCACCTTGCATTTTCAACCATTCAGATGCTTCATTTCTCGTCATTTGCTCGAGTTTCCCTGTTAATACAATTGTTTTCCCACTAAAATCAGGATGACCTTCAATTTCAGTTGTTTTAATTCCTTTATAAGACATATTAACATTTTTATTACTTAATTTTTCAATTAATGAACGAATATCACTATTTTCGAGATATGTTACAACAGATTGTGCAAGTTTATCTCCAATATCTTGAATTTCAATTAATTCACTTTCTGTTACTTTAAAAAGTTGATCCATCGTTTCATATCGCTCAGCAAGTACTTGACTAGCTTTTACACCTAAATGTCTAATACCTAGTCCAAATAATAAATGCTCTAATGACTGTTCTTTAGATTTTTCTATTGCTAATAATAGATTATCAACTTTCTTCTTTCCCATCCTCTCTAATGGTAATAAATCTTCTTCTTTTAAATAGAAAATATCTGCGACATCTTTGATTAACTGATTTTCGTATAGCTGATGTATAATTTTAGTACCTAAGCCATCTATATTCATCGCTTGTCTTGAAACGAAATGTATAAGTCCTTCAATAAGCTGTGCCTGACATTTTGGATTAATACAACGTAAAGCAACTTCTCCTTCAATACGAACTAATTCATGTCCACAACTAGGACAATGTGTTGGCATATGATAAATTTCCGATTCGTTAGGTCGTCTATCTAAAATACTTTTTACAACTTCAGGGATGATGTCCCCGGCTTTTTTTATAACAACACTATCTCCGATACGTATATCTCTTTCATGTATTAAATCTTCATTATGAAGAGAGGCTCTTGAAACTGTAGTGCCAGCTACTTTTACAGGTTCTAGAATTGCAGTTGGTGTCACAACACCCGTACGTCCAATACTTAGTTCGATATCCAATAATTTTGTAATAACTTCTTCAGCTGGAAATTTATAAGCAATCGCCCATCTTGGAGATTTTTGCGTATAACCCATTTCCTCTTGTTGAGATAAATCGTTAACTTTTATAACAATACCATCAATATCGTATGATAAAGATTCCCTTTTACTTGTCCATTTCTCTATATAATTAAGTACGCCCTCAATATCTGATACTCGTTCACGTTCTTGGTTAGTTTTAAAACCTAATTGGTCCAACTCCTCTAGCGCTTCACTTTGTGTTGTTGCATTAAACTCGGTTAGGTCATTCACACTATATAAGAAGACACTTAACTTTCTTTTCGCAGCTAATTTAGAATCAAGTTGTCTTAACGAGCCAGCAGCAGCGTTTCGTGGATTTGCAAAAGGTTGTTCACCATTTTCTTCTTTTTCATTATTCAAATGAATGAATGAACGACGTGGCATATAAGCTTCCCCACGGACCTCAAAATTGAGAGGTTCTTTAATTTTTAGTGGTATAGCATGTATAGTTCTTAGATTTTCAGTTATATCCTCACCTGTCGTACCATCACCACGTGTAAGTCCTTGGACAAAACGGCCATTTTCATATTTGAGTGAAACAGCCAAACCATCTATTTTAAGTTCACACATGTATTCGACCTGACCAATACTATCACGAATACGTTGATCAAATTTTCTTAAATCTTCTTCATTAAACGCATTACCTAAACTTAACATCGGCGTGTCGTGATTTACTTTTTCAAAAGAAGACTGGGCTTCGCCACCCACACGCACTGTTGGAGAATCTGTCGATTTGAATTCTGGATATTTTTCTTCAATTTCAATCAGCTCATGTAATAACTTATCATACTCGCTGTCAGGCACTGAGGGATTATCTTGTACATAATATTCATAGCTATATTGATTCAACAAATCATGTAATTTTTCCACACGCTTTTTAACATCTTGCATCCCCTATGAGTCCTCCTTCTTTGTTATTGGTGCGAACTGAGCTAATAATCGTTTTGGACCTTCTGATTTAAATATAATATCCAACTCTACAGATCCGTTTTTTTCATTCACGTTACTAACCATCCCTTCACCCCATGCTTTATGCATAACTTTATCTCCTACTTTCCAATCAGATGAGGAACTTTGTTTTTTAGTTGATGTCGTACGCTTACTAAACCCTCTTTTAGGTTGAGATTTAGGAGATATAGTTTGTCTTTTTTGACCGGTATGACTATCAAGTAGGTCTTCTGGGATTTCTTTTAAAAATCGAGATGGCATATTTGATTGAGAACGACCAAACAACATTCTGGTCGTTGCATTTGTGATATAAAGCAACTCTTCTGCTCGTGTAATTGCTACATAACAAATACGACGTTCCTCTTCCATTTCATGATCATCTTCACTTTTAATTGCTCTTATATGCGGGAACAACGACTCTTCCATTCCCATAATAAAAACTATAGGAAATTCAAGACCTTTTGCTGAATGCATTGTCATCAATGTAACACCATTCTGTGTATCTGCTTCGTCAATATCAGCAACTAATGATAAATCTGTTAGAAAATTAATAAGCGATTGTTCCTCTAAAGGTGTATTTTCCTCATAATCTTTAGGTACAGACATAAATTCATCTAAGTTTTCTAATCGACTTCGTGATTCAATACTTTGTTCTCGATCAAGCATGTCTTTATAGCCTGATTTTTGTAGTACTTCATCTACGATTTCACTAATTTCGAGAAATTCTTGTTCTTTGATTAAATTTTGAATCATTTCATAAAAGCTGATACATTCTTGAGTAACCTTTTTAGAGAGACCTATAAAATCTACCTCAGCCAGTGCGTCAAACATACTTATATTATTTTGAAGTGCATAGGTTTGGATTTTTTCAACAGATGAAGGTCCAATACCACGTTTAGGCACGTTAATAATACGTTGCAAACTAATATCATCATTGCTATTAGCAATAACCCTTAAATAACTAAGTAAATCTTTAATTTCTTTACGGTCGTAGAATTTTTGACCTCCAACCATTGTATAAGGAATATTTGATTTCATAAATGTTTCCTCAAGTACACGTGATTGGGCATTTGTTCTATATAATATAGCCATTTCACTATATTTTTTACCACCGCGTTGATGCTTCATTATTTCTTTAACAACGTATTCTGCTTCATCTCTTTCAGTCATAGCTTCATAATACTGAATTTTGTCTCCTCCAGAATTTGCAGTCCATAGACCTTTAGGTTTTCGTTCAGAATTATGTTTTATAACTTCATTTGCAGCATTTAAAATATTCTTAGTTGAACGATAGTTCTGTTCGAGGAAAATTGTCTTTGCTTCAGGATAGTCCTCTTCAAAAGATAAAATATTTTGTATATCAGCTCCTCTCCAACCATAAATAGATTGGTCAGAATCACCAACAACACATAAATTTTTAAATTTGTTTGCTAATAGTTTTACTAAAGTATATTGTGCTTTATTAGTATCTTGATACTCATCTACATGTATATATTGAAATTTATTTTGATAGTATTCTAGAGTTTCGGGTACTCGTTCAAATAAATTAATAGTTGTCATAATTAAATCATCAAAGTCGAGTGCTTCATTACGTGATAACTGTCTTTGATAACCTTTGTATACCGTTGCAACCATTTGAGAGTGAAAATCATTCGCCTCTTTTTGAGCATCCTCAGGTGTTTTTAATTCATTTTTTAAATTGCTAATTGCACCAATAAACATACGCGGCTCAAATCGTTTACTGTCAATATTTTCACTTTTCAATACATCTTTAATCACTGATTTTTGATCTGTAGGATCAATGATAGTGAAATTTCTTTCAATGCCAATACGATCAGCATCTCTTCTCAGAATTCTTACACACATGGAGTGAAAAGTGGACATCCAAATCACTTGCGCTTCTTCTCCCACAAGATGTTCTACACGTGCCTTCATTTCTTTAGCTGCTTTATTTGTAAACGTAATAGCTAAAATATTATAAGGTGATACATCTTTTTCATCTAATAAATACGCAATGCGATGTGTTAACACACGTGTCTTTCCTGATCCAGCACCTGCCATAATAAGTAATGGCCCTTCTGTTGTTCTAACCGCTTCACTTTGCTCTGAATTCATATTTTTTACTAGCGCATTCATTTATTAGACTCCTTTATCTTTACAGTTTTTAATGCTTTTTTAATATCGTTATATATAATATCGCCAACAACAATGGTATCCGCAATGTTAGACATTTCTTTAGCTTTGTCAATGTTTGTTATACCACCGCCATAAAATAATTGCGTATGTTGAAGCATATTTGCAATCGCTCTAACCTTATCAACATCTCCATATGTGCCACTATATTCTACATACATAATTGGAAATCGATATAATTCTTCTGCCATTTGTGCATATGCTTCGACGTCTTCTATATCTAATTGAGTATAAGCTTTGGTAATTTTTGCAACTTTACTATTCGCGTTTAGAACGACATATCCCTCGAAAAAAACTTCATCAAAATTAATCACATGTCCATATTTTTTAAGGGCTTCTAGCAAAATTTCGTTATGATATTTTGTATCCTTACTATTCATGACTGTTGGAATAAAATAGAAATCAAAACCAGGCATCACACTTTCTACATTCGAAACTTCTAAGACAAGTGGTAAAGGATAACGTCTTACTCTACTCATTAAATGAATAACATTATCTTCTGTTACATCATCTGTCCCACCAATAATTATTGCATCAGTGTTAGACATACACAGTGCCTCTAAATCTTCATCCGAAATTGATTTAGCCGGATCTAATTTAAACATATGTTTCCACTTGGTTATGTCGTACATTTTATGAAACTCCTTTATTTAACATACCCTAAATTATAGCATTTTTAAGTTTTAAGTTCTAAAGACTAAATAAGTTAATCATATATGATTTTAAGTCATATTTAATTTAACATATGCTTTAAGCAAAAATGAGTATCTTGCTATTGAATTCAATAACTAGATACAGTGTAGATTCGTTATAATAGTTCACACAGAATGCTTAAATTAATTATCTTTAAAAATTTAGCTTCATTAAAAAATAGCTTTGAAAGATTTCAATAAATCTTTCAAAGCTATTAATGTATTAAATGAAACACTGAAATCAGACGAAAGTGTATGCATTCTTATGCCTTTGTTTCAATATTTAGTCTATTCAAAATCATTGTATAAGCATCATTACCCCATTGTAACGAACGCTTTACTCTAGAAATCGTTGCAGTTGATGCACCAGACTCTTCTTCAATAGTTGCGTAAGTATAACCTTGTTTAATCATTTTAGCAACTTGAAGTCTCTGAGATAATGACTGTATTTCATTTACAGTACATAAATCATCGAAAAACTGATAACATTCTTCTCTGTTTTCTAGTGCTAAGATCGCATCAAATAATTCATCTAATGACTGACCTCTTAATTTTTCAATTTGCATCTCGAACAACCCCTATACAAATATTCTCTCATTATTTTAACTTACTAATTCGTTAAAGTGTAGTAGTTTCATGAAAAATGTATAGGAAATTAGAATCATTTGTCTTGTATTAAATTTGATTTAATTAAGATAAACCAGCACGTGCGAATATAGTGTCGACCTGATTAAGATGATGTTTAGGATCGAAGCAATCATCTAATTCTTCAGTTGATAGAACGTCAGTTATAGATGAATCTTGTTCAATTAGCTCTCTAAATGGTGTTTTTGTTTCCCAAGATTCCATTGCTTTAGGTTGAACTTTATCATAAGCTTCTTCACGTACCATGCCTTTATTAATTAATGCTAGTAGTACACGTTGTGAGAAGATTAAACCATACGTCTTATCAATATTATTTCTCATATTATCTTCATAAACTGTAAGTCGATCAACAATATTCGTAAATCGATTAAGTGCATAATCTAGAGCAATTGTCACATCAGGTAACATGATACGTTCTGCAGAAGAATGAGAGATATCTCTTTCATGCCATAAAGGAATATTCTCGTAGGCAGTAGTAATATACCCTCGAATCACACGAGATATACCTGTAATATTTTCAGAACCAATTGGATTTCTTTTATGTGGCATAGCTGATGATCCTTTTTGTCCTTTTGCAAATGCCTCTTCGACTTCTCTAGTTTCGGTTTTTTGTAAATTACGAATTTCTACTGCAAATTTTTCCATTGATGTAGCAATCAGTGCTAATGTAGCAATGTAATAAGCATGACGATCTCTTTGTAATGTTTGTGTAGAAACAGCTGCAGTGTCTATTCCTAAATGTTCACATACGTAAGCCTCAATTTCAGGTGGAATATTGGCAAATGTTCCTACTGCTCCACTCATTTTCCCTACTTCTATTTCTTTACGCACTTCTTTAAAACGCTTAAGATTACGTTTCATTTCAGTATACCAAAGTGCCATTTTCACGCCAAAAGTTGTAGGCTCAGCATGAACACCATGTGTACGCCCCATCATCAATGTATACTGATATTTTTTAGCTTTGGCAGCTAATACATCTATAAATCTTTCTAAATCTTTTTCAAGGATTTCATTTGCCTGTTTAATTACATAACTTAAGGCAGTGTCAACTACATCAGTGGAAGTTAATCCATAATGTACCCACTTACGTTCATCACCTAAAGTTTCAGAAACTTGGCGTGTAAATGCAACTACATCGTGTCGTGTTTCTTGCTCAATTTCTTTAGCGCGTTCAACATTTACCTTGGCATTTTCACGAATTTTTTTTACATCTTCTTTAGGAATATAACCTAACTCACTCCATGCTTCACACGCTAGAATCTCTACTTCTAACCATGCTTCATAGCGATTTTGGTCTGTCCAAATACTAGACATTTCATCTCTTGAATAACGTTCTATCATTCTTTGTAAACTCCTATCGTATGTATTATAGCTCCTACAAAAACTGTACATTATCACATTTTTTATAAGAAAAGTTCGTTTCTAAGCTTTCATCTATAGTTTAACAGAACTTGATTAAAATGTATAAGTGTTTATCTAGTTATTACTATTTTATTTGAATCAATCTAGAAACACAATCTAGTAAAAACTATAATTAGATGTAAGATAATGCTTTATTTAATTCTTAGTGTGAAATTTTCAACTCGTTTTGCCTATAAAATTTTATAACAACACTTTTCAGTTGAATCACCAAGTGTCTAAAAGCAATTGATATAAGACTGGCATTAACATTATGATCAGTAATCAATGCATAAAAATACCTAGGACAATAGTGGATGTCCTAGGCTTTATTATTCTATAGTTAATCTTATTTATTGGATTAACGCACCTACAAATATAATATCCTGTTTTAAAATCTCTATACTGCCATCTTTGTTCTCTTTATAAACTGGTTTCTCAATACGACGTATTGGCATAAATCCTTCTTTTTTCATTCTGTCGAGACAATCTGCAATTGTTTCTTGATCTTCAACTCTAAACTTTTTGCTCATTTGAGCTACCACCTACTATTTCTTCGTGATCTACTACAACTTCCAGTTGCTCTGGTTCATAAGCTTTCAGTTTACGTTTACGTACACCCTTAACCCAGAATCCTCCGTGAATATTTCTTGGTTCATACGCTATAATAAATGCCTTAGGATCTAAGTTCTTTACAGTATCCATTAACTTTAATTCATATTTTCTTGGTGTTAATATTTGCATTACCATTCGACTTCCATCTCTACCAAATGCTTCGTAGTGGGTGACACCATATCCTAAATTTCTTAATTCATTTGGTAAATCTAACTCATATTCCGATGAAGTAACATTGACAACTGTATAACCCAACGCAAGTTTTTCCTCGATTTTCATTCCTACTATAATACCGACGGAGAACCCTAATGCATAAGCAAAAATATTTTGAATTTGGTCTAGGCTAGACATTACTAACCCTAAACCAACGACATAAACTAAGACCTCCATAAAACTAACTACTGCTGCAACATAACGATAACCTTTCAAAGTCAATATCGTTCTCATTGTTAAAAATGTGACATAACATACATTAATTATAAAAATTGCTAAGACCATTAACCATGGATTTTGAGCAATTGCTGACATATTATTCCTCTTTTCTTACTTTTAAATCCAGATTATTTTATCAGTCGCCAATCATTTTGTCACTTATAAAATTTTCAATTGTTATTTTTAGGCCATGAGTATCGTGTATAAGCAAGTTCACGCTTATGTGCATTTCTAACATAATGTTTTTCGATTGTTTCACGAGCAGTTGCAGGAATTTCTTTACCTTCTAAATAATCATCAATATCATGATAAGATACGCCTAGTGCCTCCTCGTCTGGTAACTGAGGTTTATCATCTTCTAAATCAGCTGTTGGCACTTTTTCATAAAGGTGTTTAGGTGCTCCTAGATAAGCTAGTAATTGCTTACCTTGTCTTTTATTTAACCCAAAAATAGGTGCAATGTCCGCAGCACCATCTCCATATTTAGTGTAAAATCCAGTAATATTTTCGGCAGAGTGATCAGTTCCTAAAACTATACCTTGAGTATTAGAAGCAATTGAAAACTGAACTTTCATTCGTTCACGTGCTTTTTCATTACCTTTTTGAAAATCAGTAAGTTTGATGCCTGCTTCACTAAGTGATTGAACACTCTGATCAACTGCTGGTTTAATATTAACTGTATACGTTATGTCAGGATTAATAAACTCAAGTGCATCTTCTACTTCATGAGCGTCTTGTTGCACACCATAAGGTAATTTCACTGCTATAAATTTACAGTTACGTCCCTCTTCCTTCAATTCATTTACTGCTAATTGTGCTAACTTACCTGTTAGAGTGGAGTCTTGACCACCTGATATTCCAAGAACAAGAGTTTGTATAAATGAATGTGATTTTACATACGCTTTAATAAATTGCTTAATTTCTTGGATTTCCTTTACACTGTCAATTTGTTTTTTTACTTTCATTTCATTAACTACAACATCTTGCAATTTACTCATTTTCATCCTCCATCTCTTTAACGTGTTCAGCAACTTCAAAAATACGCTTATGCTTATTTTCCCAACATTTAGTGCTTAAATCTACTGGATAATCTTGTGGGTTAAGATATCGTTTATTTTCTTCCCATAAAATAGTTAAATTATTTTTAAGATAGTCCTGAGCTTCATATTCATCTGGAAGATGGTATACAAGTTTGCCATTTTCAAATATAGATTGATGTAGATTAACCGCTTTAAATGATTTAATAAACTTCATTTTATAAGTGTGAACAGGATGGAACATTTTCAATGGAGATTCGTCATTAGGATTTTCACCTTCAAGCGTGATATAGTCGCCCTCAGCCTTGCCTGTTTTATTATTAATGATACGATAAACATTTTTTTTGCCTGGTGTAGTGACTTTCTCAGCATTATTTGATAATTTAATACGATCACTCATTGTGCCATCGTCTGTTTCAATAGAAACCAATTTATAAACTGCACCTAAAGCTGGTTGATCATATCCTGTAATCAGTTTTGTACCTACTCCCCATGCGTCAACTTTAGCGCCTTGTGCTTTTAAACTTGTAATAGTCTGCTCATCCAAATCATTTGATGCGATAATTTTAGCTTCTGTAAAACCTGCCTCATCTAACATTCTACGAGCTTCTTTAGATAGATACGCAATATCACCAGAATCTAATCTGATACCTATAAAATTAATAGTATCTCCCAACTCTTTCGCAACCTTAATTGCGGTTGGTACTCCTGATTTTAAAGTATGGAAAGTATCAACTAAGAACACACAATTTTTATGTCGCTCAGCATACTTTTTGAATGCTATGTACTCATCACCATATGTTTGTACTAGTGCGTGTGCATGTGTGCCAGATACAGGTATATTAAAAAGTTTTCCTGCTCTAACATTACTTGTCGAATCAAACCCTCCAATAAAGGCTGCTCTAGCGCCCCACAGTGCAGCATCAATCTCTTGAGCTCTTCTTGTACCAAATTCCATCAAAGTGTCATGAGTTGCTATTTGACGAATTCGACTGGCTTTAGTTGCAATTAATGTTTGGAAATTAATGATATTTAACAAAATAGTTTCAATAAGTTGTGCTTGGATTAAAGGGGCTTCAACTCTTAATAATGGCTCGTTGCCAAAACAAATTTCACCTTCTTGCATAGATTTAATATTCCCAGTAAATTTCAAATCTTTTAGGTAGTTTAGAAAATCTTCTTTATAACCTATCGATTTTAAATATGTGATATCTTCATTTGTAAACCCAAAGTTTTCGATGAAATTCACAACGCGTTTCAATCCGTTAAATACCGCATATCCACTATTAAATGGCATTTTTCTAAAATACAAATCAAACACTGCTATTCTTTCATGGATACCATCATTCCAGTAGCTTTCAGCCATATTAATTTGATATAAATCATTGTGTAACATTAAGCTATCGTCGTTATATTGGTACACATTAACCTCTCCAATCGACCTAAATATTTACAATTAGTTTATCATAATTCATATATAGTAGGTACTTGCATGTTTGATTTACATTTATTTCTTAATAAATTCTAATTTAGTGTCGACAAATTTATGACAATTCCCTATATTATTCAAGAAACAGTATATGCTCACGTATAATGACGATTGAGGTGTTTTAAATGCTAATAGATAAAGCAAAATCATTTATTCAGACCATGTATAGCGAGTTAAAATATAATGCTAATGAAATTGAAAATAGAATGAAAGAGATTGAGCAAGAAATTAACTTGACTGGTAGTTACACACATACTTATGAAGAATTATCTTACGGTGCAAAAATGGCATGGAGAAACTCAAATCGTTGTATTGGTAGATTGTTTTGGGATTCTTTAAATGTTGAAGATGCCCGAGATGTATGTGACGAAAAAGAATTTATAAAATTTATACATACACATATTAAAGAAGCTACAAATGGTGGAAAAATCAAACCATATATTACAATTTTTAGTCCTGAAGATACACCTAAAATTTATAATAATCAATTGATCCGTTATGCTGGTTATGAAAATGCTGGCGATCCATCTGAAAAAGAGGTTACTCGTTTGGCTGAACATCTTGGTTGGAAAGGTAAAGGTTCAAATTTTGATATTTTACCTCTGATTTATCAATTGCCAAACGACACTATAAAAATACACGAACTTCCACATGATATTGTAAAAGAAGTTTCTATACATCATGAAAACTATCCCAAGCTTTCAAAATTAGGTTTAAAATGGTATGCAGTACCTATTATTTCAAATATGGATTTAAAAATCGGTGGTATTACTTACCCTACAGCACCTTTTAATGGATGGTATATGGTAACCGAAATTGCTGTACGTAATTTCACAGACACCTATCGTTATAATCTTTTAGAAAAAGTTGCAGAAGCTTTTGAATTTGATACACTTAAAAATAATTCATTTAATAAAGATCGAGCACTTGTAGAGTTAAATCATGCTGTGTATCATTCATTTAAAGCTGATGGTGTTTCTATTGTTGACCACTTAACTGCAGCGAAGCAATTTGAAATGTTTGAACGAAATGAACATCAACAAAACAGAGATGTTACTGGTAAGTGGTCTTGGCTGGCACCTCCACTTTCACCAACTTTAACTTCTAACTATCATCATGGATATGATAATACAATGCATCATACGAATTTCTTCTATAAAAAAGAAGAACCTATGAAGTGCCCTTTCCATTAATTTAAACGAGGTGGCATAATGCATTTATATTATCTAGGACCTAAAGGAACTTTTTCATATCTAGCGGCTAAGCAATTTGAATCACACGAACAGTATGACTTCATTCCATTATCTAACTTGCATGAAGTCATTCAATCCGTATCTAAAGATAAACAGGCTGTAGGAATTGTCCCTATTGAAAACTCTATTGAAGGTACTATCAACATCGTGGCAGATTCATTAGCACATCATGATGTATACGCACATGGTGAAATTCAACTAGATATAGATTTTTCACTTTACGGTCATCATTCAAATTCACTTGATGATATTCATAAAGTATATTCAATTGCTCCAGCAATCAGTCAAACAATAAACTACATTCATCGTCAACAGTTTGACTATGATTATGTAGATAGCACTATTCAAAGCCTTAACATGATAAAAGATGGTATTGGAGCAATAGCTCCTCTTGGGAGTGGGGAGACTTATGGTTACCATACTTTAGATCAACATATACAAGATTATCCTCATAATGTAACTAGATTTTTAGTAGTAAAAAATCATACTCATTTTATTGAACATCCAAACACTACTATCTTTCTTATCACGCCTAAGTATGATAAGCCAGGACTTTTAGCCAGTGTTTTAAATACTTTTACTTTATTCAACATAAATTTATCGTGGATTGAATCTAGACCACTTAAAACTCAATTAGGAATGTATCATTTTTATGTTCAAGCCGATACTGCTATAAATAATGATGTGAATAAAATTGTTTCAATTTTAGAGACTTTGGATTTTCAAGTTAAAATCATAGGAGCTTTTAACAAGAAAAACTAACTTTACATGAATTGTAAAAATTCTTGAAAACACTATATTTTTTTACAATTCCATAAAGTTAAAAGGCTAGGACATAATTCCTAGCAAAATAACCCGTAAATGAGTTTTTTATAAATTCATTTACGGGCTTCTTTATTTACAATACTTCGTATAGTTGGATTGCTTTCTTAGGGGACAGCTTCATCCTGTAGTCTTCAGATTGTCCTGTTCCCTCAAGAATCTCTCCAAAATACTTTATGTTTATATGCCATTTTACATTGAAATACTTAAAAATAAGGCCCTTTCGTATAATTTAATAAATACCACTAAACTAAATTAACAAGGTGCCTAATGTATAAAGAATATAATGCGGCTCAACTTACTTTACCAAAGGAAACTTCAGTCCTTATCCCCACTAATGATAGTGTAGAAACAATTCCTAAGACTGAATACAGACATTATCGTGGTGCAACATCTTTTCTTGTCACATTTTCTATTTTAATCGTGTGAATATGTGTTGGTCATCAAGTTCTATCAAAATTTCGTTAATCATTTTACCTATTAAAGATTGTACTCTTATATTTTTACTAAATGATTCAATGATTAATATATTTCTGAATCTTTAATTACTAATTTTTTTCACATCAATACTCTTGATTTTGATTTTTGTTTGTTCCTGATTTAAAGTAAGTCCATTAATATTTTCTAAATGTATTGATTGTGAAGCATCTTCAAATTGATTTGCCGCTATAAAAACGTGTTGATGTCGGACGTTATGATAACTTCTAATATGAATCGCATCTCTTTTCATCTTCCCAATAAAAGTATTACCTATCACATTGAAATTCTCGCCAGCTTGAGTTTCCATCACTTGTCCTGTAATAGGATCGGCAGCATTTTTACCATCTTTCACTCCAAGAAATCTTATTCCACCATTACAATTTATAAATTTATTTTTTGTAATAAATGTGTCTTTTGACTTTAGAGGAGTTAAAGCATACTCATTTAAATTATCAAAGATGTTTTGATTGATATGAATGTTTTCATAATAGCAGTTATATCTACTGGCATGAGAGCCAATAGCTCTATTCCACGCTTTCATTTTAGGATGATCTGAACGACCAAAATAGCATTTTTCAATGACAACATTTTTCGTAATCGTTCCATCTGTAGTTCCAAATTTAGGAAAAGCGCCAGGTACTTGTATATCCAATTGTACTGCTTCAGAGAAAGAACGATCTCCATCAATATCAAGAAATCCTTTAAAATCACATTCTGATATGTGTAAACCATTGATTCCACATGCGTCGAGTGCATGCCCCCCAACAATATTTTTGAATGTTACACCTAAAATTTGAATGTCTTCTGCATGTCCCATGCACATGGCTGTATTATTATATGGATATTCGCCTCCATTCATATCAAAAGTTCCTCCTTTAATATAAATGTGACTATTTCCATTATAGCCGTGATATAGCTTTAAACGTCTACCATTTTTTAATAGTGCGTCTTTCCCTTGTCTTAAAAGTATTGCACCTTCATCCAATAACAATGTTGTAGAATCATAAATAACTAAAGCTTTTCTGATATAATAAGTTCCTTTAGGTATATAAACAGTGTGTCTGCCTTTTTTTGCGTAATTTAATGCTTTTTGAATCGCTCTTGTATCCTTATATTTACTTTTTCCTTTTAATCCGAAATCTTTTGCATTGATAAACATGTTATAACTCCTCATATATTTTAAATAATGATTGTGTGCTTAAAGTAAAGTCTATATACTATAATTACATTTCGTTTTAATTATGGTATATATTTTTATGCCAATTTAATTTAAACGATTACAAAAGTCTTAGCTTTATATAAATATACCAATCTAACGCTTTTCAAACACATATTGGGAGGATGTTCTAATGAGTAACAAAGCATTAATCATTGTAGATTACTCTTTTGATTTTATTGACGATAATGGTAAATTAACATGTGGCAAACCTGGACAAGAAATTGAAACTTTTATTACTCAACGTATAAAAAATTATCATGATAATCAACAGGAAATATTTTTCCTAATGGACTTGCATTATGAAAATGATCAATTTCATCCTGAAAGTAAATTATTCCCCAATCATAATATTCATCAAACACCAGGTCGTGAGCTATATGGGGAGGTAGGAAGATTATACAACTCTATTAAAGACCAAATGAATGTACATTATTTAGATAAAACGAGATACGATTCATTCTACGGCACGCCATTAGATAGTTTATTACGTGAAAGACAAATCAATGATATTGAAATTGTGGGTGTTTGCACGGATATTTGTATTTTGCATACCGCTGTTTCAGCATACAATTTAGGTTATAACATCACTATCCCAATTAGAGGCGTAGCATCATTTAACCAAGATGGTCATCAATGGGCACTCTCTCATTTTAAAAATTCCCTTGGTGCAAAAGTAGAAGATTAAACAACAATCATGATAAAATATGATTAACAATATATGTATAAGGAGATATTGAAAATGACAAAAACTTTTATTTTCGGTCACAAAAATCCAGATACTGATGCTATTTCTTCAGCTTTAATTATGGCTGATTTTGAGCAACAAACTGGTAATACTGAAGCAAAAGCTTATCGCTTAGGTGAAATAAGTGCGGAAACTCAATTTGCACTAGATCATTTTAACGTAGAAGCTCCAGAATTATTAAACGAAGATTTAAAAGGACAAGATGTTATTTTAGTCGACCATAACGAGTTTCAACAAAGTGCAGATACCATTTCAAACGCAACAATTAAACATGTGATAGATCATCATAGAATTTCTAACTTTGAAACAGCTGGCCCTTTATACTATAGAGCAGAACCTGTTGGTTGTAGTGCAACAATTTTATATAAAATGTATAAAGAGCGTGGATTTGAAATCAAACCAGAAATCGCTGGACTTATGATTTCAGCTATCATTTCTGATAGTTTATTATTTAAATCACCTACCTGCACAAAAGAAGATGTAGATGCTGCTCAAGCACTTAAAGATATTGCAAATGTTGATTTAGAAGCATATGGTTTAGAAATGTTAAAAGCAGGTGCTTCAACTACAGACAAATCTGCTGAAACACTTGTCAATATGGATGCTAAATCATTCAATATGGGAGATTATGTAACACGTATTGCTCAAGTCAATACTGTAGATATTGATGAAGTTTTAGATCGTAAAGATGAATTTGAAAAAGTTATGTTAGAAATGAGTGCCAATGAAAAATACGATTTATTCGTTCTTGTAGTTACTGATATTATTAACAGCGATTCTAAAATCCTTGTAGTTGGTGCTGAAAAAGATAAAGTTGGAGAAGCATTTAAAGTACAACTAGATGATGGTATGGCTTTCTTATCTGGCGTTGTATCACGAAAAAAACAAGTTGTTCCTCAAATCACTGAAGTTTTAACACAATAATTTTAAAAGCATTAAAACTATGTTGTTGCCCACGATATATTTTTTCATCCTAGAGTAATTTCTCAGTAGTTGATTGATTTAATAACACATTGATATCAGGTGTTATTAAATTGTTAGTTCTAAATTTCAGGAGTGGACTAAGAATTCGATATGAATTCTATTCCACTCCCTTTTTGTAACTTTTTAAACAAAATTTTTATATTTAAGAAGAAATAATCACTAATCCTTTTATGTTCTCATTTAATATATTCAGGACTATCTCAACCTCTTTACCAAAAAAATAATTTGGAGGTAATTTTATGACAATAATTAGAGATAAATTTAACAATTGTAAAGCTTTTTTTAATACGCATAAAACAAAAAACCTTAAATTCCGAAAACAACAACTTAAATTACTAAGTAAAAATATCAAAAATCATGAAAATGAATTATTAGATGCCTTATATAAAGATTTAGGTAAAAGTAAGGTTGAAGCATACGCAACTGAAATAGGTATGCTTTTGAAAAGCATAAAACTAATGCGCAAAGAGTTAAAAAATTGGTCGAAAACCAAACAAACGGATACACCACTCTACTTATTCCCTACAAAGAGTTATATTAAAAAAGAACCTTACGGTACGGTGCTTATTATAGGACCATTTAATTATCCGGTTCAATTAGTTTTCGAACCTCTCATAGGAGCAATAGCTGCCGGAAATACTGCTATAGTTAAACCTTCAGAGTTAACACCTCATGTTGCTATTGTGATTAGGGACATCATTGAAGATACATTTGATGAAACATACGTCTCTGTTGTTGAAGGTGGCATTGAAGAAACTCAAACGTTATTAAGTTTACCATTTGATTATATATTCTTTACTGGAAGTGAAAAAGTCGGAAAAATTGTCTATGAAGCTGCAGCAAGAAAATTAATTCCAGTTACTCTTGAACTTGGCGGTAAATCACCTGTTATTGTCGATGATACAGCCAATATCAAAGTAGCGAGTGAGCGTATTAGTTTTGGTAAATTTACAAATGCTGGTCAAACGTGTGTCGCTCCAGATTATATATTAGTTCAGCGGAAAGTTAAAAATGATTTAATAAAAGCGCTTAAAAAAACAATTACTGAATTTTACGGAGAAAATATTGAAAAAAGCCCTGATTTCGGACGGATTGTTAATCAAAAGCACTTTAATCGGTTGAATGACTTGATTCAAATTCATAAAGATAATGTTGTTTTTGGAGGTAATAGTTCTAAGGAAGATTTATATATTGAACCAACTCTTTTGGATAATATAACCAATGACAATAAAATCATGAAAGAAGAAATATTCGGTCCCATTTTGCCTATCATTACTTATGATAATTTCGATGAAGTACTTGAAATCATCCAAAGTAAATCAAAACCATTAAGTTTGTATCTTTTTAGCGAAGATGAAAACATGACACATAGAGTGCTTGAAGAATTATCATTTGGGGGCGGTGCAATTAACGATACGTTAATGCATTTAGCTAATCCTAACTTACCTTTCGGTGGCGTAGGTTCTTCAGGCATAGGTCAATATCATGGTAAGTATTCCTTTGATACATTTAGTCATATGAAATCATATACATTTAAATCTACACGTCTAGAATCGAGTTTATTTTTCCCTCCATACAAAGGTAAATTTAAATATATTAAAACCTTCTTCAAGAACTAGTGTTAGTTATCTCCATATGAATTGCCCTTGAGTGATATACAGAGTTTTGTTATTTAATCTCATAATCACTCAAGGGCTTTTATATCGCTTTTATATTATTCAAAGACATCTTATAGTAGTACACAGACACCTTCATTAGCTATAGCTTTTTTATCTTTTAATGAAAGTTTGCCAGTTATGTTATCACGCTCAAAAATTGAAACTTTTGATTCTCCTTCTTGATGTGCGCAAATTAAATAATTATCTGATTCAGTTATATTAAAATCTCTTGGAAAGGCATCGTAACTTGGTTGTATTTCAATACTTCTCAGTGACCTGCCATCTTTTAAAACTTCAAAAATAGCAATACTATCATGCCCTCTATTACTTATATATAAGTGCTTCCCATCATGTGATAGTCTTACTGCTGCTAGTTTCGATTCCCCATCAAAGTCTCTTGGAATAGTTGAATGTCTTTCTAGCTCAATGAACTTACCATCTTGGTATTCTGTAACACTCACCTCATTTGACAGCTCATGAACGATATACGCGTGTCGCCCATCTTTACTAAAAGCGATGTGGCGAGGTCCGTCTGAATTATTGAATTGAGAAACTGCATATTGGTTTAAACCATCCTCACCAAATTTGTATGTTACAACTCTATCTGTACCTAAATCAGTAGCTACAACATACTTATGATCAGGTGTTTCATTTAAAAAATGAACATGTGATGAATCTTGTCTTTCATGTGAGCCAGTTGGAAATTCATGCGCAAGTTCTTCTATTAATTTCTCTATTGCTCCCGTAATTTCATTTAATTTATAAATCCTTGCAAGTCCTGCACCATAAACCGCTTCAAATAAATATTTACCATTACTAGACACTTGAATGTAACAGCCAGTTCCCTGTTTTGATGCTAGACATTTATTAATTAATTCAAGTTGTCCATCTTCTTTAATATTAAAACTAGCTACACCACATTCTTCACCTTCTTTAGTAATCGCATATAAAAACGATTCCTTACGAGTAAGATAAGTTGACGCTTCAATTTCATAACCAGTTTCTAACGCTTCAATGACTCCTGTTTCGTCATTTAATTTGAAGCGATATATACCCTTACCATTCTTTTTAGTATAAGAACCTATGTAACCTAATGTCATACCAAAACCTCCATAAAATCATTAATCATTGATTCAATTTTACCTTTAAGTATATTTAATTTACAACGAAAAGTCATTTTACATATTACCTTACTACTTATGATAACGAAATCAAATTAGAAATTACTTCTATCACACTAAAACATCACGAACAATTATATTGCCAAAAACTTTATATTGAAAAACAGAACAAATGTTCGTATAATGATACTATAAGGATTGAGGTGATTGAATAATGAAAGATATATTTAATGAAATGGATTACCGTAATATACCACAAGACATGCTAGATAAAAATATTCCTACCGGTCGTGGTATGGTTAAATGGGCACCATTCGCAACTTTACCAGAACAGTTTGAAACAATTTATCAATATATGATAGATCAAAATAAAGTGAGCAGACCAGTGCTTTCAGACGACCAACTTTCGCAACTAAATATACATTTACATGAAGCACTACAACAATCACGCCCAGTCAATATCAAATATTACGAAGAAGGATATATTAACTTTATAGAGCTCATTGTACATCGAATTGATTCAATAAATTATGAGATTGAAGGTACTGCTCCTCATTCAAGAGAACGTCATAAAGTTTCATTTTTAGACATTATAGATATTTCTTTTATATAAAGAGTACAAGAGAATTTATTATGAATTTCTCATTTTACACTTATATAACCACCAACATACTTAGTGTTATCTAAAGCCTTTCTGAATGAAACCATTTAATTATTAATTTTAGAATTCAATAATTAATTTTGACTGATAATTGGTAAAATCAACTAATAAAAATAAGCCTACACATCTCAATGATGTACAGGCTTATTCCTAAATTATTATAAATTAATTGTTGTTTTCGATATCAGAAACGATTTCTTTCGTTTTTCTTTCGATATCTTCAAAGTCTTTTTTAAAAATATAAGCAAAGGCAACTACACCGATGCCTACTACTACTGTAGTAATAGTTAATAAACTAAAGACAAATTTGAATAACCCTTTAATAAAGTTCCACATTAGTTTTCACCTCTATAATTAATATGCATAGCTACATTTCATAATGATAGCATACTTAACTTCATCATTAAATATATACCCTTTTTACGGATAATTATTCTAAATATGAATATAAATTATGATAATATATCAACTAAAGATGCTTAAAATGAAACAATTAAATGATTTCTTTAATCATGGTACACACAGATTAACTTAGCAACCAAGATTTTAATTTATCAGTGATTACTTTGTAATTATCAATATTCAGAATGATCACTCCTATTGAGATAATGTCATTGTCTTAATTTAGATTGTATGATTTACATAAATCAAGTTCAATTAATACTAAGTTACTTTTATATTACATTGAAGTAAAAATATAAGGAGAGATTATAAAATGCAAAAAGTACGTTCTGATATAATGACTCATCGCGGTTCGCACTATGATTTAGGAGTAAATACTGCTCTTTGGTTACAAACCACTCCTTTATTAAAAAATCGAAATAAAGAATGGCGAAAGAGAATTCCACGTTTTGATATTGATGTCAAAGAAACCTATGATATATTTCAAGTCTATTCACCACAGATTTGGGAAGAAATAATTGGCATGCAAGATGTATTGAATCTACCTACAAAACAAATGATTTTAAATTTTGGCCATTATCGATTTACTGATTTAAAGGACAGTGGCTGCACAGTATATAAAGGTAGTGATTTTTTAGTTCGAAATTATGATTATCATCCTGCAACGTATGATGGTAGATACTTATTATTTCAACCTAATGACGGGGGATTATCTCAAATAGGACCGACTTCAAGAGTGACTGGTAGAATGGATGGTATGAACGAGTATGGTTTAGTTATGGCATATAATTTTATGCATCGTAAAAAGCCTGAAAATGGGTTTGTATGTTACATGGTTGGTCGGCTTATACTTGAAAACTGCAAAAATGTAACTGAAGCAATCAAATTTTTAAAAGAAGTACCGCACCGTAGTTCATTCAGTTATATACTAATGGATAGACATTCGAATTATGCCATTGTCGAAGTTACACCTCGATCAATAGATGTAAGGTATGAACATATATGTACAAATCATTTTGAATTGCTTACCCATGAAAATAGAAATTATACAAGAGAATCTAAAGAACGCTTAAATCGTGTAATAAATAAAACAACTCCTTCTACAAACAAAGATATCGCATTCAAATTATTTAACGATCCGCAATACGAAATCTATAGCAAACTATTTAAAAGTTGGTCTGGTACAATTCATACTTCACTATATGAACCTAATTCATTAATAGCATGGATGGCATTAGGTCAAAACAGTCATCCAACCTCAATCAATTTCTCTAATTGGTTAAAAGGTGAGAAATTGAATATAAATTACTTTGAAGGCGAAATAGATACACCATTAACTTTTGCCACATACTAATTAAAAATTCGACCCTATCTTAATAAATCAAAGGGTCGAATAATTTATATTATTTATTCAATTATAATATCGCCATCTAAAGTGTAAAATTCCAATATATTATCGCTGTTTCCTACTTTTCCTTTGTCGAAATATCGATTTTTAATTTCTTTATTTCCATGACCAGGATGAAGTTTAAGCAAGGTGTTTTTGGGTTTTTCGCCAAAATGATAATTAATATTACCTTTTTGTGTAGAAGCTTTTATATCATTGCTAGATTTCATGTCCGTCATGGAAATATCACCTCTATTAACCAAGAAAACAGTATCACTTAATGTACTATTTTTAACATGAGTTAAGCCCTTATCAAGCTTCATACGACCTTCCCTGATTAAACAGTCTGTAATATAAAAATTTGCTTTAGAGGATTCGATATTTAGCTGATTGAGTTCAGACCGTTTAAGTTGTATAATTCTATCAGTTTCCAATGATACATGTTTCAAATTCACTTGATTTAAATCAATTTCTCCCAATAACGATTGAATATTAAGAGATTTAAGGTCTTTTTCTGGTACAACAATTGTTAGCTTCCTATTATTTGAGTGAAATGGATTAAAATTTAATCCATATCCTCTATCTACTGCACGTTTTTCTTTAATACTTAACCTTTTATTATTTTTTGTAACATTTATTTTATTATCTCCAGTAAAATAAACAGCTAATTTTTTCCCAGAAATTACATTAACATTGGTTGTTACTGTACTTATTGATAAATGTTCAATTTTACTATTTATAGTTTTGTTATAATGTCGATTATCGTATTTGTTTTTATCTATAGTAAACCACGTCATAGTACCACTAGCAAAGAAAATGATAAATATGATTAAACCACTAATAAAAAGCTTTTTCATTCTTTAACGCTTCCTTTAACAGTCTTTATATACCAAAGAAGATATTTCAAAATAAGTTTATGAATTATTTCACCAATTTTCAAAGTAATAACAATAAACATAATTCCTAAACCTGTAAAAGAAATTGAAAAAAACACATTACTTATAGCATTTTCGAAACCATGTAATACTGAATAAAATAATAAAACAAATGGTGCAAAGATAAAACAAATAGAAATAAGGAAACAGAGTAGAATAAGTAATGCAATGATAACAACCGGTATTAAAATAATAAATAACGACAAAATACCAAGACTTAACGATGCTAGTATTGCTCTTACGATGTTTGCTAAGGTTGGTTTGTAACTAGCATAATGAATAGCACTTCTAGCTTTTACTTCTTTGGAAATATGATAAGGATCATTTAACTTTTTTATAATTTGTGATTCACTAATCCCTTTCAACTCTTCTTCATAGAATAAGTTTTCATACTTGTGCATAATACTATCTTTTTCTTCTCTAGGTAAATCATCTAAAGCTAATTCTAATTCATTTAAGAAGGTTATTTTATCCATATTTACGCACGCTCTCAATCTGAACTAAAAAATATCTAATACTTTTTTGATTATTATTTACTAAAGAACTCAATTCTTTTAACAATGTTATCTTTATATAAAATATTTAATTTCAGTTTATTAAAACGGTCTACATATGTCATTGAGTGATAATTTTTACCTACTTTATTAATCTTGTAGTTTTCTCCCAATTTATTGATGACTTTATCAATTGGGTCACCCATTTTAACACCAAAATTTGTTTTAACTTTATCATCTTTGACTAAAACCATGCCTTTAACCTTATGCGTTTTATTTTTTACTTTTACTGTAAAATCTTTATGATTTTTATTATTGTAAAAGGTATATCTATCTAACTTAATTTTCTTATTAACCACAAATCCTTTTTGATTAAAACCATGATTTAAACTAATATGATTCACACTGTAACCAGATAAATCCACAGATTTTATACTTTTATAATAAGTCAAACCTATCAATAAAGAAATAGCTCCAGTTAAAAAAATAGCGAATATTAACCATCTACTTTGAATTCGCACCTGAGTCACCACTTTCACTCTTGTTCTAATTAATATAGCATATGCACAATGTAGTTTCATCTAACAAGATAGTCACATTATTTAATATACATATATTAAGTTATTTTAATTTCTTTAAACTCAAAAATTTGATATAACATTTTAAATTATTCAAAGGAGGGTTTTTATATAAGAAATTTAAAAACTTATTTTAATAAAAGTCAAACACTCAATGAATTCATTAAGGAAATACAAGTAAATAAAGACAATTTATTATCCATTTATAATTTCTTCCACCTATCACTTAATGATGCACGTTTAAATCAATTAAGAGAATCGAATTATTCTAAGGTGCTTATAATTAAAGAGTATTGGTGTGGCGATGCCATGATTAACATTCTAATATTAAAGTATATTATTGAATTTCTGAACATCGAAGCAAGAGTTTTTCATAGAGATGATGATACACATCTGATTGATCAATATTTAACAAATAGTTAATCAAGTGCTATCCCTAGCTTTGTCTTCATGAACGATTTATTCAAACGATTAACAGTTTGGGGACCAAAAGCAAAAGAAGTACAAATTTGTCAATAAAATTAGAAGTAATAAGTTGCCAGATAAAACCCATCCTAATTTTTGAGGATTGACTTAAAGAAACACATATCATTATTAGTCAAAGGTATAAAATTAATTCAATATTTTGGAATAAGTTTTAACTCAATAATAAATCTACTTGTATATAAATAAAACGAGTGGGACAGAACTCGTCATGAATTCTATGTCCCACCCTATAAAATACACCTCATAAATTTTAATTAATGACTAAACAATTTTTATATGTCTGAGTCACTTAACTAACTTCTCCGCGTTTTATTATTTAAATATCTCTCTTTGAGGCATATAACATATTTGCAATAAATAAGACCACTATTGATGCAATAGAGATAAACCATTGCCAATGAGAGAATTTAATCTCACCAGTCATTTTTTCAGTTAAATACGTAAATGGTATATATTTAAATGAATCTTGAATATCATCGCCAATATTCGGAATCATTGGAATAAATGGCTGAATAAACGGAACGATGAGTATTAAGAAAATACCTAGAGTAAATATGACAGCAGGTTTTTCTACTATTAAAGTGATTAATAATAAGAATAATCCAAAGAATAAAAAGAAAATAAGGTAAAACCAAATATTATTTAAAAATCTATCTCCATCCATTTTTTCACTTTTAGTTGTAGATTGTATAATAATTATTACCAAGTAGTGAATAATTGTAAATAAGAATGAAATTAATACAATAGATACTGTTTTAGTAATGATATAGCCCATTCTGCTAGTTATTCTGCTCATAAACAATTGTATAGTACCTTGTGAGTAATCTCTTGTTATTGTTTTTATAATGAATAAAAGTCCAGCAAACAAGAAAAGCCAATTAGCTAAATTAAAAACCATATCTATATTAACTTTATGTGCAGAACTATAATTTGCCATCATGCTAGCTTGGAATACCGTCATTCCAATTACAAGTATAAATGCTAAATAAGTATACGGACTTTTAAGTATACTAATTAAATCATATTTGACTAATTGTAAGCTCTTCATTATTTATCACCTCTTTGATTAATATTAAAGTAAGTATCACGTAGTGAACTTTTACGTGTTTCAATATATTTTGGATATATATCTAGTTGGGATAACGATTTAAGTAACTCTCTATAATCATTTTGAGCTTTAATGATAATTTCTCCAGATTCTTTTTGAGACTGCTGTACTTTAAAGTTTTCAGAAAGATAATCTAAAGCTTTATTAAAGTCATCTTTTTGTAAAGTAAGAATGGTACTATCCTCTGGTCCCCCATCTTTCATATCTACATCTTGAACGAACTTACCATCTCTAAGAAATACTGCTCTATCACAAATCAATTCAATGTCTTCTAATTTATGACTTGAGATTAATATTTTCATTTCTAATTGTTGAACAAGTGATTGAATTGTCTTTAGTACATCTATCGAACCATCTGGATCCATACCATTTGTAGGTTCATCTAAAATTAAGTATTTAGGTTTGTTCATTAATGAAAGTGCAATTGATAATTTTTGTTTCATTCCCATTGAATATTTGTTAACTTTTTTCTTGATATATGGTTTCATTCCAAAAGCTTCAATAATATGATTTGCATATTCCTTATCGAAACCATCGCCTAATACTTGTGCAAATAATTTTAAGTTAAATAAACCTGTCTTATTTCCATATAACTTAGGATGCTCAATTAAATAGCCAACATTCTCACTTTTAGGCATGTCGACCTTTCCTTGATAGTTAATAATGTTATTATTCATGACCTTCATCAAAGTTGTTTTACCAACTCCATTTTTACCGATAAGACCAACGATTTGACTCTCGCCAAAATCAAAATCTATATCGTCTAAAACAGTATTTTGACCATATTTTTTTGTGATATGTTGTAATTTCATCATAGACCTCCTTAAAAATGTTAATTCTTTATTTTTTTAATTTGAATCAAATAATTAATGACTAAGAAAATGCTACTTATAACTAATAGACCATAATTTAAGAAATATGAGTATATCATTGGGATATGGCTATCATTGTGTGTAAGATAATTGATTAAGATGAAAACGACCGATAAAGTAAATGGCAGAACCACCATAATCCCTACAATATAAGCTAAATATGGGATATCTCGATCTTTACGTTCAGTACTCTTACTAAACGCTATAGGTATAGAAAAGAAATTTCCTACAATGAATGAAAAAGTCGTCGAAAAATAAATCGAATCTGTTTTTATTGTGCTTGTATTGTATCCATATAAACTAATGATAAGCGCACCTATAAAAGTTAATAAAATACACGTCATGTAATTAGCGTTAAGCAAATCTTTCTTTGAAACAGGCAAACTATAAAAGAAATAATATGAAGATGAACCACCTAATCTACGGTTAACTCTAAATAAATGACCTATATCTATCAAGCATATCATCGTCAGTATTAATCCGATTGGTCCTGAGATAATTGAATATAATGGTGTATGTTTATTTAACAAATGATAAATGGGGAAGAATAAAAGCAATAATGCGTAAAGAATTAATGTCCAACTACGTAATTTTAAGTTTCTAATCATTAATTGCTTCATAGTTAAATCTCACTTTGTGTTTTGAATTTGTATTTCGTTCCTGTTTACTTTTTTCTAAATAAATCATCAATTGTTCTATAGATGCATCTTTTATTTCAACGCCACTACCAAATAATTCATTAAATGTTTGATAATATTCTGTTAAACCAATGTAGCCTGTTTGCTTACTTTCTTTGTATATCAACAGTTCATTCAACTCTTCATCTAAGTCTTCATTAGAACCACTGACGATTTTGTATTTTTGCGATAGTTTATCCCTAGACTCATTGAATATGATTTCACCCTCACTGAGAAAAACGATATAATCCGCAATTTTTTCTAAATCAGAAATAATATGTGTTGAAAAGAAAACTGTCTTATTTTCATCTATCAATTCTTGTTGAATAATTTCAAGTAATTCATTTCTTATTAACGGGTCTAACCCTGAAGTTGGTTCATCTAAGATAAATAATTCTGCATGATGACTGAATGCAATTGCTAACGATAGTTTCATTTTCATACCAGTTGAGAAAGTTTTTATTTTATTTTTATATGGAAGTTGAAAAAAATTTAAATACTTTATAAATATTTCATGATCCCAACGATCATAAAAAGGGGCAATAATATTTTCTAATTTTTTTACTGTCCATTTTTGATTAAAATAAATCTCAGAATACACAAATCCAATTTTATTTTTTATTTCACGAGGATGGATTTTTATATCTTTCTCAAAAACAGTGATCGTACCACTTTCAGATTGAATTAAATCCATAATTAATCGTATTATTGTAGTTTTCCCCGCACCATTTCCACCTATAAAACCTGTAACATATCCTTTAGGAACATTGAAGGAGACATCTTGCAATTGAAATGCGTTAGATCGATAATTAACATCTTTAAGTTCTATCGCGTTCATTAGTCGTCCTCCTCATAAATCATAGTCAATATTTCTATTAATTCCTCTAAAGGCATTCCAATTGTTTTGGCTTCTTTTGACATAGAGTGAGCTAAATTTTCAATAACAAAAAATTGCTTTTCCTTTAGAATAGAATTATCTTGTTCCTTTACAAAGGTTCCTTTACCTCTAATAGTTGTTACAAACCCATCTTTTTCCAAATCTTCATATGCTCGTTTTGTCGTTATTAAACTCACTTTTAAATCTTTAGCTAACTCACGCATTGATGGAAGATGTTCACCAGGGGAAACATAACCTTTCAAAACATTTTCTTTAATTTGTTGTTTAATCTGTTCATATATAGGACTTTCACTATTGTTCTTCAAAATTATTTTCATTAATGTCCCCCTTTTCTTCTGTATATACATAATATATACAATATATACACTTTTGTAAAGTGATTTCGGAAAAAATAGTAGAAATCTCTATTTCATAAGGGATATACTGTATATATCATCTATATACAAAAAGGATGAAACTGAATTCATTTGAATTCTACATTTCATCCTAAAAATTAGATATTTTACCAAATTTCGCCAAATATTTACTAAGATCCTTTTAAAATTACTGTTGAAACAGCAAAATATACTTCACCTGTTTAATTTTATGTACTTAAAACTTAAAGTAATATTTGAAGTTTTATCACATGAATGTGTCTATTTTTTTTTACGCTCATTATGTCTATTAATAAAGGCACAAATCATAAACATAATTGCTGCTAGCAATAATTTTATCCCTTGCGAATCGTGATCTGTCGCTTGTAAATAATACCCAACTATAAATAGTACAATAGCTAATCCAACAAATATTTTAGTCAAGTGTTTCATTTATTTCACCTCAGTAATATAAAAGTATATCAAATTAAAACAAAACTATGAACCACACTCAATAGCATCACTTTATATAATATTGTTTGCGGTCTATTTAGTACAGTGTTACAATTTAATTGTATCCACGTATTATACTACACAACCCCAAGTCTGGTACCAGCAGACTTGGGGTTTTTTGGTCATCTATTTGCCTTTCCATTTTATTTCCAACCAAATACGAAAGACAATGAGTATGCCACCGGTAATTAATGTTATGATTCCATCTTGCCACCACGTCATTATACTACACCTCCCAAAAAGATGAGTGTCATATAATATGATGACCTATCAATAGTTTAACATAAAAACAGAACATATGTTCTGTTTTTGGTAGATAATTTTTAATTTATAACTTTAGTACAACACTTTATCTTTAAAGCAATACAAGATAATATATATATAAACACTTTATTGAAAAGAGGTTAAGACAATGATGAATCCATTAGCCCAAAAATTGAATGATGAAATAAAGCAATCAAGTCCAGAAGTATTAGATATGATGTCACAATTAGGTAAAGAGATGTTTTATCCAAAAGGAATTTTATCACAATCCGCCGAAGCAAAACGTACTACATATAATGCTACTATTGGTATGGCAACCAAAAAAGAAGGTAAAATGTACGCAGATTCACTTAACCAAATGTTTAATGACCTTACACCGGATGAAATTTTCCCATATGCACCTCCTCAAGGTGTAGAGGAATTACGTGATTTATGGCAGAAAAAAATGCTTAAAGAAAATCCCGACTTAAAGTCAAAATCTATCTCTCGTCCCATCGTTACAAACGCGCTCACGCACGGTCTCTCTCTAGTAGCTGATTTATTTGTAGATACAGAAGATACCATCTTATTACCGACACACAACTGGGGCAATTATAAACTTGTATTTAGTACACGTCACGGTGCTCATATCGATACGTATTCTATTTTTGATGACTCAGGACACTTCACTACATCTGAGCTTGTAAAAACATTAAAAGAATATAAAAAAGACAAAGTGATTATGATTTTAAATTATCCTAATAACCCAACTGGTTACACACCAAATAAAGAAGAAGTTAATACTATTGTAGATGCAATTGAAGAATTAGCTAATAAGGGTACTAAAGTAGTAACTGTTGTCGATGATGCATACTATGGGTTATTTTATGAAGAAGTTTACCAACAGTCGATTTTCACGGCTTTAACACAGGTTAAATCTTCAAACCTTTTACCAGTGCGTTTGGATGGAGCTACTAAAGAATTCTTCTCTTGGGGATTCCGTGTTGGCTTTATGACGTTTGGAATTAATCATGAAACGTTAAAAAATGCACTAGAAGCTAAAGTAAAAGGATTGATTCGTAGCAATATTTCAAGTTCTCCGCTACCTTCTCAGAGTGCTATCAAACATGTACTTAAACATCATGAGCAATTTGATAAAGAAATCGATCAAAATATCAATATTTTAAAAGAACGCTACGAAGTAACTAAACAAGTGGTGTACGATAATAAATATACTAAATATTGGCAAGCCTATGACTTTAATTCAGGATACTTTATGTCATTGAAATTAAATCAAGTCGATCCAGAAGAATTACGTAAACATTTAATTAATAACTATTCAATTGGTATTATTGCTTTAAATAGCACAGATATTCGTATTGCCTTTAGTTGTGTAGAAAAAGAAGATATTCCTTATGTCTTTGAGTCTATTGCTAATGCAATTGATGATATTAAATAAGTTTAAGGGGCTGGGATTATGAATGCTCTCTATTCACAGTCCCAGTTCTATTCTTATCTTGATTGATTTGTTCTTGAAAACTATGTGTTAAAACCTTTTCATTTAATTTGATATGATGTAATTTTTACTAAAAAATATTAATTATATTTTCTTCGGATATAAATTTTAAGAATCTTCACAATTTAGTTAGTCGACCCTTTAATAATTTATTGTTTTATTTTTGTGATTTAAGTACAAAAAGCTAAAACGAATAAATTGATACTCAGTACATTAGTTTTTGACTTTTGATTTCTATCTCCATTATCTCGAAGTTGAGCCTCTGTGATTTTTCTACAATGATTATTTATCAAGTAACTACACTCGCCACCCTATTCTTTAAGTTTTTAAATAGAAAAAGTGTGGATTGTACACCCACACTCTATGACTAACTATTCTCTTATTTTATTTCTAAATAATCCTAATAAACCTAAACCAGCAAATAACATTATTAAAGCAGGGTTTTGAATATCGTTTGCTTTACCTGTTTCCGGTAATTTATCTTGTACATCATTGTTAATGTCTTTCTTAGAAGTTGTTGTAATTTCGTCTTCTTTGTCTTTCTTAGTTATTTTTGTGTCTTTCTCGTCTATGTCGTTATTTGGTGTTTTTGTGTCTTTAGATTTTTTCTCGTCTTTAACGCTATTTAGTTTTGTTGGGCTTTTTTCCTCTCTATCTTTTTTCGGAGTTTTTGTGATTTTCTTTTCTTTGTCTT
>NZ_KV822059.1:0-8570 GCF_001815825.1 Staphylococcus sp. HMSC068G11 | reverse complement strand
ATTGAGGTGCTTCTGCATTGCTTCCTTCTTCTGCTTGCAATGTAGAAGACATCTGTGGTGCTTCATTGTTTACAGTAGGTTGATTTGTGTTTTCAAGTGATCTTTCACTACTATCATTTTGATTAGCTTGTGTAATTGGATCAACTTGTTTTTCTTCTGCAGCTTTCGCTTCATGGCTACTACTTCCAAAAATAAGTGTCGAACCAAGTAATATTGAGGCCGTACCAACAGTGAATTTTCTTATAGAATACTTGTTTAATTTGTTAGGTAAAAAATCCACTTTTTTATTAATAGGACCTTGTCTACGTTTGCCCATATTATACCTCCCATGTATTTAATTTTAAATGTAAGATACATATATTTTATGTATCTAGTATGTAATGTTACCTTCTTTTACATTTTAACGCAATACTTTACATATTATTTATGATTAAAAAAATATCATTTTGTATAAATTATTATTTTTTTAATTTTATTTAACTTTAAACCTTTTATTTATTTTTTATAAAGAAGATCAAAATCCATTCAATAGTGAAAATATTTAAAAATAATAATGCGACTTATAAAACTACAAGCATTTGAATAATCAATAATAATGTTAAAAAGAGACAGCTTTATGATGGTATTGTAATTACAAGTAAATGAATATTAAATACAAAAAAGCTAGATACCTATAGGCATCTAGCTCTATTTATAAAACGTAGTTAGTATGAATAGATTATGTAAGTGATAACTTAGTAACCGAATGCATGTGCAATGTCTTGAATAATACCGCCAGCATTCGCTACGATATTAACGATACTTTTTGCTAACTCAGCACCATCTTCTGCTTGTGCTGCTGATACAGTATTAGCAATAGCTTCAGCTAATTTAGAAACATGTTCCACGTTGTATTTCCTCCTCCTAATTAAGTTATCTATAGAGTATCATTGTTGGTTTAAAACAAATTAAACTCAATTTTAAAATTTTGTAAATAACTCAATCGTTCATTATACGTAATTTTGATTTATACTTTAATTTTATATATTAGCACACAATTAATAAGGGGTTTCAACAATTCTGCAATGCATTGTAGAATTATCTTGAGTGGTATTACTTATTATGCTTAAGAATAAAATCTCTTGGATTACCATATAATGATTCTGCACCTGCAACTTCTTGTTGGGCATAAGGATGATTAGAACTACCTCTTAAATTATATCCATACGTACGAACCCCATAAACAACGTACTGGCTATCTACCATAGGAGATCCTGAATCACCAGCTCTAAATTTATCTTTTGTCATGAGTTCTGATTTATTCGATGCTTCTTGTAAAAAACGTAACTTATTCCAGTATGCATATGTATTGTTCCCGTTCATCACTGGATATCCTAAAGAATATAATTTCTTGTTAAATTTTAAACTCTTAATTTTTTGATTGGTTGCAAGTTTAAGTGGTTGCACGTTAGCTTTTTGAGCCATATTTTCTTTAGTTTCAACGACAACCATATCGTATGAAGGGATTTTATATATCTTTTTAGCATGAAATTGATAGGGTATCTTTTTACCGTCTCTGTTTAATTGAAATTTTATTTTACTCGGACTCGTTCTTTGACCATTTTTCTTATCTACAACATGTGCATTGGTTACAAACGTATGATTGCCTACCATAAATCCTGTTCCCATACTATCTTTGCCTGGACCTTTCCAGCCATCCATGTTCGATACTCTTCCTACTGCTTTATATTTATTTTTATGCGCATAGTTATAACGTTTTATGACTATTTGACTATTATCAACTTTCTTCGCTTTATGATATGCAGCACTCGCATTATGATCTTCCATGCCATTGTAATAATAATTTCCTACTGCTTTTGCCTCATGCTGTGTATCTAAAATCATCAATGATAGTACCAAAGTTATGGTTGCTAAAGCTGTTATGAGTGATTTTTTACATTTCATTTTATTCATCCTTTTTATTTTTAAATTAAAGTACATACTAATTATTAAAAATTTATTTTCTGTATCAGTTCAAAAAGATAGTAACCTTAATATATTATATTTTCCACAACATTTATTATAATGATATATTTGAATTTTTGATAGTGTGCCTTTTTCAAAAAACTGTGTCGTAAAATTCTTGTATATAAGCATACTATCACAGTAATTAAGGGTTTCTTTCTCCACACTTCACACAATTTTTTTAATACCCCTTTACTATCAATAGTTATCGAGTTTAACTACATACCTTTTGATATTGGTAAGCTTAATAAAACTTTTCAAACATACAAACAATTGAATATACCATTATTATTCAAAAGAATCCTTTCTAACGAACTATATACTATAATTAAAGTTTTACAAAAATTTGAAAGTCTAAATTTTACATATTTTATATATATAGCGCACTTCATTATTATGCTATAATCTTATTTTGGGTTGGTTTCTATAGATAAACCAACAATTGCATGATTAGTTTATATTATAAATATATTAATATTTAAGATTTTAGGAGATGCACAAATGCTTAAAATTAATTTTTTTAATAAGGAATATGGAGTTTTAAAATCACAAAATTACGAAAGAATTTCACTAGAATTATTGAATAAACATTACCATATAACTGAAAATGATTTTAAAAACAAAGATTATTGTTTGGATAAATTTAATAGTAAAGATACATTTATTGGCGATATAGCACATACAGAGAAAGAGTTAATTTCTTTAATTGAAGATAATATTAAAAATCCTAAAAATATGGAGTATCAAAATCTATCAAGCATATTCGATTATACAGATCATCATAATAACCAACGTGTCTATCACAGTATTTTAGATCTTATTCAAGACAATACGTCTTCTTAAGTTCATACTTGTCTCAATTCCAAACATAAGTCTAGGACGATGAATTCATGAGAATTTGTCATCCTAGACTTTTAATACATATTGATGAGTCCTGCATCTCCCTTACAAATATTGCAAAATATTTAACATTACTTATGTCGTATTTATTGGTAAAATTGTTGTAATAAAAATACATAGAATTGATGGGATATTATGAAAGTTAAACTTTATACGTTGTTATTATTACTCATTTTTCTGATAGCATGCGCTCCAACATCGACTTCACAATCACCTCATCCTTTACGTACGTTGATTGTTTATTCTCCTTATCCATCACATTTAATTCGTCCGATTTTAAATGATTTTGAAAAGCGAGAACATGTGAAAGTTGAAATCAAACATGGCTCAACTCAAGTATTACTATCTAATATTCACAAAGAAGCACTTTCTAAACGTGGGGATGTCTTTGTGGGTGGCGTGTTATCAGAGATGATAGATCATCAAGAAGATTTTGTTCCTTACCATGATCGTTCTACACTGAAACAAATAGAGGATTATCGCTCTAACAACCCATTAGTCACGAGCTTTCTATTGATGCCAACAGTAATTGTAGTGAATAAAGATTTACAAGGTGATATGACTATTCATGGATATAAAGACTTACTTCAGTCTTCACTAAAGGGGCGTGTCGTTTATTCTAATCCTCATTCTACGACGACAGGATACCAACATATGCGTGCGATGTATCATATGCGTCACCAAGTAAGCGATGTGCATCAATTTCAACACCATGCTGTACAGTTATCTAAAAGTTCTCAAGTGATTGAAAAGGTGGCTAAAGGTGCTTATTACGCTGGATTGAGTTATGAACAAGATGCTAGAACGTGGAAACAAAAAGGATACCCTATCTCAATCATTTACCCTACTGAGGGGACGATGTTAAATGTAGATGGTATTGCTTTAGTTAACAATGCACAACCTCATCCCAAACGTAAAAAGTTAGTACAATATTTAACAAGCTGTTCTGTACAACAACGTTTGGCAGAAGAATTTGATGCTAAATCAATACGTAAAGACGTGACTGAAACAAATCACTCATCTATTGAAAACTTGGATCATATTCCACTAATCCCACAATCACGTGTATCCAATATTCCACATCATCAATTTTTGGAGATGATTCAATGAAGACCTATAAGCCGTACCGACATC
Organism: Staphylococcus sp. HMSC068G11; assembly: GCF_001815825.1. Taxonomy (NCBI): domain Bacteria; kingdom Bacillati; phylum Bacillota; class Bacilli; order Caryophanales; family Staphylococcaceae; genus Staphylococcus; species Staphylococcus sp. HMSC068G11. Next base: position 4,532 of record NZ_KV822059.1, on the reverse strand, counting down.
AATTAAGGCGTTCGCTATTTGCCTCAACGATTTTCCCAGTATTTATGGTGATGATTATTGGTTTAATAAGCTTTTATGCTATTTATATATGGGTCGAACATCGCACCATTCATCAGCATACCTATCAAACTCAAACCGAATTACAACGTATCGACAAACAATTTCATACGTTTGTTACGCAGCAACAAAAACAATGGCGTCATGTTGATTTATCACATCCAGCTGATATCACAAAGATGAAACGCCAACTATTAAAACAAGTCCATCAACAACCTGCGATATTGTATTACGATTTAAAAGGTTCTTCACAATCTTTCACAAACAATTATGAACAATTAGACACAACAAAGATGTATTTAATATCAAAATATCGAATTGATTTTAAAGACGATACTTATATCCTTAAAATATATATGTCAAGCACACCACTACTTAAAAACATTAAGAAAAATAGTGGACAATCTGCACTCATTGTTGATTCATATGATACTGTTTTATATACAAATGACGACCGATTCTCTATCGGTCAAAAATATCAACCACCACAGTTTGGGTTTATGAACGAGTCTTTAAAACTCAATTCTCATCATGCGCATCTTATTATATATAAAGATATTCATGAAACCATTGAAGATGGAATTGCATTACTAGTTGTCATGGGTGTTGTTCTTATTCTGCTTGTTATTTTTGGATATATAAGCGCTGATAGAATGGCAAAGCGCCAATCTGAAGATATTGAAGCGATTGTCCGAAAAATTGATGATGCTAAAAATCGACATCTTGGTAGTTACGAACCGTTAAAAAAACATAGTGAGTTAGAGGAAATAAATAATTATATCTATGACTTGTTTGAATCAAATGAGCAATTAATACAATCTATTGAACAGACCGAACGTCGTTTACGTGATATACAATTAAAAGAAATTGAGCGACAATTTCAACCCCATTTCTTATTCAATACGATGCAAACGATACAATATTTAATTCCTCTTTCACCCAAAGTAGCACAAACAGTCATACAACAACTATCACAAATGCTACGTTATTCTCTACGCACAGCATCGCACACAGTCAAATTAGCAGAAGAATTAAGCTACATTGAGCAGTATGTTGCTATACAAAATATCCGCTTCGATGATATGATACAGCTTTACATCGATGCTCCTGAAGATGTACAACATCAAACAATTGGTAAGATGATGCTTCAACCACTCGTAGAAAATGCCATCAAGCATGGTCGTGATAGTGAACCTTTAAAGATAACAATTCGTATCAGACTTACGAAGCGCAAATTACATATTCTGGTTCATGATAATGGCATCGGTATGTCTCCATCACATTTAGAACACGTGCGCCAATCCCTTCATCACGATGTTTTTGATACGACACACCTAGGTTTAAATCATTTACATAATAGGGCCATGATTCAATATGGAACATATGCACGTCTGCACATTTTCTCAAGAAGCCAGCAAGGGACATTAATGTGTTACCAAATACCACTTGTCTAGGAGGAATAAAGATGTTTAAAGTAGTTATTTGTGATGATGAACGGATTATACGACAAGGTTTAAAACAAATTATTCCATGGAAGGAATATCATTTTACAACTATTTACACTGCCACAGACGGCGTAGAAGCATTGTCTTTAATTCGCCAACATCAACCTGAACTCGTCATTACTGATATACGAATGCCTCGAAAAAATGGTGTTGACCTACTAGATGACATCAAAGACCTTGATTGCCAAGTTATCATTTTATCTAGTTATGACGACTTCGAATATATGAAAGCCGGCATTCAACACCATGTTCTTGATTATTTACTAAAGCCAGTAGACCACACTCAATTAGAGCATATTCTAGACATATTAGTTCAAAGGTTATTAGAACGTCCACATTCTACCAATGATGACGCGGCATATTATACTGCCTTTCAACCATTATTAAAAATTGATTACGATGACTATTATGTCAATCAAATTTTGTCTCAAATCAAGCAACATTATCACAAGAAAGTGACTGTTCTTGACTTAATTAATCCTATTGTTGTAAGTGAGTCATACGCCATGAGGACGTTTAAAGAACATGTAGGCATTACGATAGTTGATTATTTAAATCGTTATCGTATTTTAAAATCATTACATCTTTTAGACCAGCACTACAAGCATTATGAAATTGCTGAAAAAGTAGGTTTTTCTGAGTATAAGATGTTTTGCTATCATTTTAAAAAATATTTACATATGTCACCAAGTGATTATAATAAGCTATCAAAATAGTGCAATCAATCACGAAAAAGCTCCCTACCATAATGACAAAATTTATAGTAGGGAGTATATATTTAAATTCACTTAATCTTAAATTTTTAATTTTCTAATTTTCTTTTCTTCGTAATAAGCAACAATGGCTAATAGTATCATTCCTAAGAATAAAGCTACATAGAATACAATAAAGACATCTGTCCAACCACTCAACGTATACCCAAAAATATTTAGACCATTACGTGTTGGATCAGCGATTGCAGCCAGACCCACTTTAGCCATTGAATCCCCGAATAGATATGCGAATGAACCTGTCATACCGTTAGCGACACTAATTGCATTTTTAGGAACAAAGCCAGTCAGAGATACACCAATGAGTAACTGTGGACCGAAGATTAAAGCGCCTAATGCAAATAGAGAAATATTGACCATTGTCACACTTGTTGCGTTCGTATAAAACAGCACAACAAAGGTAATCATAAACATACATCCAATCGCTACAATCGCACGACGTCCTTTTAAAAGGTCTGAGATATAACCCCATAATAAACTGGCTACTAATGCTCCTATTTCAAAGTAGAAAATAGTATTAACCGCGTCACCCTTATTAAAGTGTAAATGCTCTGATACGTATAGCGGCGCCCAATTATCAATACCAATACGCACGATATATACGAAAACATTTGAAATACACAAAATCCAAATCACTGGATTTCCCAGGATATATTTTTTAAAGATATCCCATTTAGTCATACCTTGAGAATCAATATTTTCTTGATCGATAGGCTCTTCCCAAATTTCTTCAGCACGATTCCAACCTAATTCTTCTGGATCATCTTTCCCAATAAATAATGTCACGATTCCAATGATTAAAGCGATAATAGAAGGAAAAATAAACATCCCAACGACATTACCGTGGAAAAATGTATTCGCACCCCAGAGTGCGACACCGCCAGCAATTGCACCACCAATGTTATGTGATGTATTCCAAAATCCTAAATAACGTCCACGCTTTGTTCGAGGTGCCCACCTTGAAATCGTTGAATAACTTGCAGGCCCACCCACAGATTGAAATATACCGTTAAGCCCCCACAGTACAATTAATAGTCCCATCACAGAGCCGAAGTAACTTAATACAAATCCCATAATAAGTACTGTAATCGCAGATAATATTAATAAGAAGGAAATAATACGCTTCGTATTACGACCATCGACAAAATAACCGAGTAATGTTTTTCCTAAACCGTAAGTAATACTAAACGCTAATCCTATATAACCCAGTTCTAATGTTGATAATCCGATTTCTTCTTTTAATAACGGTTGTGCCGCTTTAAAATTGTTTCGAATTAAATACATCGCCATGTAAACAAAGAATACGACAAAAAACGCTTGCATAAAGTTTCTAAGCCATAATTTGCGTTGTACAGCTAATGGTATCCCTTTGTTTGGTATTTTATGAATATCAAAAAAGTTCATCCCTAACACCCCTATCATTTTCGTTAAAAAATATATATCACATTAATGTAAGCGCTTAATATCCTTAAAAGTATTAAATTATCCAAAAAACTGAACTTAATATGTGAGGTGTTAGAAGAGTTGTGAGTTAGTGCTAAAGTTAATAAATAGTTAATGGCATTTGAAACATTTTCTATATAAAATACTTTGTATTGTATGAGCAAAAGAACATTTATATAACAAACAATGGAGGACATCATGATTTTAACTATCTTATTTATCTTTTTCTGTATTCGACTCATCAGCTTAAAGATATCAATGCAACATGCAAAACAGCTAAAGGTAGATGGAGCCGTGGAATATGGTATTAAAAATTCAAAATTTCTAGCCATTACTCACGTGTTGATTTACATGAGTGCAGCTATAGAAGCATTCATTCGTAAGGATACATTTAGTCTACTTAACGGCATTGGCTTAATCATATTGATCATCGCTTATATCATGCTATTTATAGTTATTAAGACATTAGGTCGTATTTGGACATTGAAATTATTTATACTGCCCAATCACCCTATTATTAAGTCAGGGTTATATAAAGTAACGAAACATCCAAACTATTTTTTAAATATCATTCCCGAATTAATTGGTGTATTACTACTAACAAATGCTACATACACAACACTCTTATTAGTTCCATATGCTTATTTTTTAATTGTACGTATCCGTCAAGAAGAGAAATTAATGAATATATAAAATAAAAAGCCTACAATCACGAAATTCATTATTAGACTGACCCCAATTTGTGGGAATTATATAA
>NZ_KV822058.1:0-35194 GCF_001815825.1 Staphylococcus sp. HMSC068G11 | reverse complement strand
TCATTTACTGGCTATTTTGCTAGGAATTATGTCCTAAACTTATTTTTTAAGTTCAACTTGAAATTATAAACGATTTTCTAATTCTTTTTTCTTATCTTCAAAGCCTGGTTTACCTAATAGCGCAAACATGTTTTGTTTATAGGCTTCAACTCCAGGTTGATTAAATGGATTAACACCTAATTGATATCCACTCATTGCACAAGCTAATTCAAAGAAATAAACAACATACCCAAATGTTTCTTCATCTAACTGAGGAATATTTACAACGATATTTGGAACGCCACCATCAGTATGTGCAAGTAATGTACCTTCAAATGCTTTTGTATTCACTTCATCGATTGATTTGCCAGCAAGATAGTTCAGTCCGTCTAAATCATCTGCATCTTCTTCAATTTTGATATCATGTTTTGGATGGTTGACCTTAACCACTGTCTCGAATAAGAAACGACGGCCCTCTTGAACATATTGTCCTAAGGAATGTAAATCAGTTGTGTAATTCGCACTTGATGGATAAATACCTTTGAAATCTTTCCCTTCTGATTCACCGTATAATTGTTTCCACCATTCGTTGAAATACTGCATAGACGGTTCGTAATTAATTAACATTTCAGTAGTATAACCTTTGCTATATAGAATATTTCGAATAGTTGCATATTGATATGCGATATTTTGATCTAGATCATCAGAAGATAACTCTTCACGTGCCTTAGCCGCACCAATCATGATTGATTCGATATTGATACCTGCAGTTGCAATTGGTAGTAATCCTACAGCTGTAAGAACAGAATAACGACCTCCCACATCATCAGGTACAACAAACGTTTCATAACCCTCATTGTCTGCTAATTGTTTAAGTGCACCTTTAGATTTATCTGTCGTTGCAAAAATACGTTTCTTAGCTTCATCTTTTCCATATTTTTCTTCAACCAATTGTTTAAATAATCTAAATGCAACTGCTGGTTCTGTCGTAGTACCTGATTTTGAAATAACGTTAACTGAAAAATCTTTTCCTTGTAAATAATCTAATAATTCTTTTGTATAACTTGAAGATAAATGATTACCTACAAATACAATTTCAGGGTATTCCGTATTTGTTCTAAATGAAGATGTAAGCATCTCAATTGCAGCACGTGCACCTAAGTATGAACCTCCAATACCGATAACAACAAGTACATCGGAATTTGATTTGATACGTTTAGATGCTTCGACGATTCTAGAAAATTCTTCTTTATCATAATCAACAGGTAAATCTAACCAACCTAAAAAGTCATTACCTGCTCCTGTACCTTTATGAATAGTTTGGTGGATAGTTTTAACAATATCCTTTTGCTGATCAAGTTCATGTTTGTCAAAAAATTCTAAAGTTTTGCCATAGTCTAATTGAATGTGAGTCATCTTATTGCCTCCTGTTATAAGTACTTATACTAATTCTACTAAGTTTAGATGCGCTATTCAATTCTGAAGGCTAACTTATCAAAGGAAATTGCTTTTTTATTTAACCTTTCCATTCATAAAAAAAGTTATTTTTAATATCAAAAGTCGCACCACCACTCCAAATATACAATTTACAGAAATTTTAAAATATACAAGAACGCCCTTATAACAGTGTTTAAAACTAAAAAGCCAAAGATAATTAGATTTAAAAATGAATATTTATGTAAAAAAGTGGTTTTATTTTCATTATCAATCTGATATGATAGATGCATATTGATAATCATAAAAATTATTTGAGGTGTAAATATGAAAGATAAAATCGTTTTAGCATATTCAGGTGGTTTAGATACAAGTGTTGCAGTTCAATGGCTTATTGATAAAGGATATGACGTAGTTGCTTGCTGTCTTGACGTAGGCGAAGGTAAAGATTTAGACGTTATATATCAAAAAGCTTTAGACATGGGTGCAGTCGAATGTCATATTATTGATGCAACTAAAGAATTTAGTGATGATTATGTAAGTTATGCTATTAAAGGAAATTTAATGTATGAAAATGCATATCCTCTAGTTTCAGCATTATCACGTCCACTCATCGCAAAAAAACTGGTTGAAATTGCTGAAAAAACAAATTCAATAGGTATAGCACACGGATGTACTGGTAAAGGGAATGACCAAGTGCGTTTCGAAGTGGCAATCAAAGCGTTAAATCCTAAGTTAAAAGCATTTGCACCTGTTCGTGAATGGGCTTGGAGCAGAGAAGAGGAAATTGATTATGCAATTAAACATAATATTCCTGTTTCAATCAATCATGACTCACCATACTCAATCGACCAAAACTTATGGGGTAGAGCTAATGAATGTGGTATTTTAGAAGATCCTTATGCCGCTCCTCCAGAAGATGCATTTGATTTAACTACACCTTTAGAAGAAACTCCAGATGAAGCAGACGAAATTATCCTTACATTTAAGCAAGGTGTTCCAGTACAAGTTGATGGCAAAGAGTATCAATTAGATGATCTTATTCTTTACTTAAATCAACTTGCTGGTAAACACGGTATTGGTAGAATTGATCATGTTGAAAATAGAATGGTCGGAATAAAATCTAGAGAGATATATGAAACACCAGGTGCTGAAGTGATTTTAAAAGCACACAAAGCACTAGAAACGATTACATTAACAAAAGACGTAGCGCACTTTAAGCCTGTCATTGAAAAACAATTTTCAGAACAAATATACAATGGTTTGTGGTTCTCACCATTAACAGATAGCTTAAAACTCTTTATCGATAGTACTCAACAATATGTTGAGGGCGATGTGAGAATTAAATTATTTAAAGGAAACGCTATTGTCAATGGCAGACAATCTCCTTACACTTTATACGATGAAAAATTAGCTACTTATACAAAAGAAGATGCTTTCAATCAAGAGGCAGCAGTAGGTTTCATTGATATTTATGGTTTACCTACACAAGTTAATGCATTACTTCACGGGGGGTATAGTAATGAGCAATAAAGCTTGGGGTGGCAGATTTGAAACTCAACCCGAAGAATGGGTTGATGATTTCAATGCGTCAATTGATTTTGATAAAAATTTAATTAAACAAGATGTTCAAGGTAGTATTGCACATGCAACTATGCTCGCTAAACAACATATTATTACAGATGATGAAGCTCAATCCATCATTAATGAGCTTAAAAATATTCAACGTGACTTTGAAGAAGGTCAACTTGAATTTAAAGCTTCTCTCGAAGATATTCATCTTAATATTGAACACGAGCTTATTCAACGTATTGGCGAAGCTGGTGGAAAACTGCATACTGGTCGTAGTCGTAATGATCAAGTTGCCACAGATATGCATTTGTATACTAAAGAACAAGTTCAATACATTATTGAACTTATAACGTCGTTTCAACAAACGATTGTTCAATTAGCAGACCAGCATGTTGACACAATTATGCCTGGATATACGCATTTACAACGCGCACAACCCATCTCGTTCGCACATCATATTATGACTTACTTTTGGATGTTAGAAAGAGATAAAGGTAGATTCGTGGATAGTCTTAAACGTATAGATATCTCACCATTAGGTGCTGCAGCTTTAAGTGGAACTACACACCCCATAGATAGACATCTGACTCAAGAACTTCTAGGATTCGCAAATCTGTATGAAAATAGTTTAGATGCGGTCAGTGATCGTGACTATATCGTTGAAACATTGCATCATATTTCACTCACTATGGTGCATCTATCACGCTTTGCAGAAGAAATCATCTTTTGGTCGACTGATGAAGCAAAATTCATCACTTTATCAGACGCGTTTTCTACTGGCTCATCTATTATGCCACAAAAGAAAAACCCTGATATGGCAGAACTAATAAGAGGAAAAGTAGGACGTACTACAGGACACTTGATGAGTATGTTAGTAACACTTAAAGGCTTACCGTTAGCTTATAATAAGGACATGCAAGAAGATAAAGAAGGTTTATTTGATGCTGTACACACACTTAAAGGATCTCTTAGAATCTTCGAAGGTATGGTTGCATCTATGAAAGTTAATTCAAATCGTTTAAATCAAACAGTAAAAAATGACTTTTCAAATGCAACAGAATTAGCAGACTATTTAGTCAGTAAAAATATACCTTTTAGAACCGCTCACGAAATCGTTGGTAAAATCGTATTAAATTGTATTCATAAAGGTATTTACCTATTAGACGTACCTTTAAGCGAATATCAAGAACATCATGAAAATATTGAGGAAGATATATATGATTATTTAACACCAGAAAATTGTCTTAAGCGTCGTCAAAGCTATGGTTCAACTGGTCAAGAATCTGTAAAGCATCAACTAAAAGTCGCAAAAGCATTATTAAAAGACAACGGATCAAAATAGTTATTAAAAATTATAGCTATCTAAAATTACAAAAATTTAATTTTGTATTAAGTTATCAAAGTTTATATAAAAAAACTGTAAAATTCCCTTTCATCCTTTCAAATTGATGTACGTTTAAGTAGACATACTATTTTTGAAAGGATGTTTTTATGTTTAAGTCTAAGAAAATGATCATTTCAACTTTATCTTCCGTTACTCTAGGTTTAGCTAGTTTAAGTTCCCCTACGATAGCTGAAACTTCGAACCACTCCTCATCACCAAACCAATCAGAGAAATCTATACAACAACACACAAATATTCCATCTAATATGAATCAATCATCAGCTAAAACATTTAAACGACAAGCTGAATCAGACTCAGTAAGTGGTAAAACAAACGATACTCATAATCATTGGGCTAAAAATTTAACTGGGGAGAAATTTACAACTATTGCACATCGTGGCGCAAGTGGTTACGCCCCAGAACATACTTTTGAAGCATATGATAAAAGTCATAATGAATTAGGAGCATCTTACATAGAAATCGATTTACAACGTACTAAAGATGGTCACTTGGTTGCTATGCACGACGAAAAGGTCAATCGTACGACTAATGGCCATGGACGTGTCGATCAGTTTACTTTAAAAGAGTTAAAACAACTTGATGCAGGAAGCTGGTTTAATCGAAAGCATCCTGAATATGCCAAAAATAAATATAAAAATGCTAAAGTTCCTACTTTAGACGAAATTTTAAATCGCTACGGCAAAAATGCAAACTATTATATTGAAACTAAATCGCCAGATGTTTATCCTGGCATGGAAAAGCAATTATTATATACATTAGATAAACATGACTTGTTAACACAAAAATCACTTAAACATGGACATGTGATGATCCAATCATTTTCAGGGAGTAGTTTAGAAAAGGTACATCACATGAACGCCAATATACCACTTATTAGACTAATGAATAAATTTGAACTTAAAAAAGCTTCTAATCAAGATTTAAAAAATATTAAATCTTATGCCATTGGAGTAGGTCCTGAATACACAGATTTAAATATTAAGAACACAAGACATTTAAAAAATTTAGGATTTTTAGTTCATCCTTATACAGTTGATGATGAAAATCAAATGAGAAACTTAAATCAATATGGTGTTGATGGTGTATTCACTAATTATGCTGATAGATATAAAAAAGTTTCAGAAACACAACAATAAAATATTAGCGTTGAGTTGAACTGACTTCATAATGATTTTATCATCGCATTTTACTTAAGAACATTTGAGAAAGCATTACTTTTAACATTAACTTACTATTAATAAAGTTATCAATTGCATAAACATGATAAAAACCCTAGGACTATCAACTGATGTCTCAGGGTTTTCATCATATACTTATAATATTTTTCTTATGCCCAACCTCTATATCTTGCCGCTTCAGCAGTACGTTTAATACCTACTATATATGCTGCTAACCTCATATCAATTTTTCTATTTTGTGACAATTCATAAATCGTATCAAATGCTGTTACTAACTTTTCACGTAGTTTGTCATTGACTTCTTCTTCAGTCCAATAATAACCTTGATTATTTTGTACCCACTCGAAATAAGATACAGTCACACCCCCTGCACTTGCAAGTACATCCGGCACTAGTAATATATCTCTTTCTGTTAAAATACGTGTTGCTTCAGGTGTCGTAGGGCCATTAGCAGCTTCAACAACAATACTTGCTTTAATATCGTGCGCATTATCTTCAGTGATTTGATTAGAAATTGCAGCAGGAACAAGGATGTCACAATCCAATTCGAATAATTCTTTGTTAGAAATTGTATCTTCGAATAGATTTGTAACTGTACCGAAGCTATCACGTCGATCTAATAAATAATCTATATCAAGTCCATTAGGGTCATGTAAGGCTCCATATGCATCACTTATACCAACTACTTTAGCACCTAAATCGTATAAGAATTTAGCTAAGAAACTACCTGCATTGCCGAAACCTTGAATCACAATTTTGGCATCTTTAATATCCATGCCACGACGTTTTGCCGCTTGTTCAATTGCAATGACTACACCTAAAGCTGTAGAGCGATCACGTCCTTGAGATCCACCTAATACAATAGGTTTGCCTGTTATAAAACCTGGCGAATTAAATTTATCTAATGCACTATACTCATCCATCATCCAAGCCATAATTTGAGAGTTTGTAAAAACATCTGGTGCTGGAATATCTTTGTTAGGGCCAACAAATTGAGATATAGCCCTTACATATCCTCGAGATAAACGCTCAACTTCGTGTATACTCATTTGACGCGGATCACAAACAATACCGCCTTTACCCCCACCATAAGGTAAATTAACAATGCCACATTTTAAAGTCATCCACATTGATAAAGCCTTCACTTCTTCTTCATCAACTTCTGGATGGAAACGAACGCCACCTTTAGTAGGGCCAACTGCATCATTATGTTGTGCACGGTATCCAGTAAATGTTTTAACTGTCCCATCGTCCATTCGTACTGGAATGCGCACTTGTAAAAATCTAATTGGTTCTTTTATAAGGTCATACATACCATCATCAAAGCCCAATTTGTGTAATGCTTCTTTAATAATCCCTTGAGTGGAAGTTACTAAATTATTATTCTCAGTCATGATCCTATTCGCCTCTTTTTACTAAATGATTTCGCTTTCATTCGTAATTGTAACACAATTGAAAGCATTTTAAACATTTTCTAAATTAATTGTTACAACTATTTGAACCTATGCAAATACACTCTTAATCTTCTCTAAAGCCATGTCTAACTCTTCTTTCGTTATCACTAATGGAGGTGCAAATCTAATAACGGTGTCGTGAGTTTCTTTACATAATAATCCTTGTTCTTTCAAAGCTTCACAATATGGTCTGGCACTTTCATGTAATTCAATACCGATAAATAATCCTCGTCCCCTAACTTCTTTAATAGATGGATGCTCAATTTTTTTCAATTCAGACTTAAAATATTCTCCTAATTCTAATGAACGACCAGGTAAATCCTCGTCAATAATGACATCTATAGCTGCAATAGAAACTGCACACGCTAGTGGATTTCCACCAAATGTAGAACCATGTGAGCCAGGAGTAAATACATCTAATACCTCATTATCTGCAAGAACTACCGAGATAGGAAATACCCCTCCACCTAACGCTTTTCCTAAAATATAAACATCCGGTTTTACATGATCCCAATCCGTTGCAAATAATTTTCCTGAACGTCCTAATCCTGCTTGAATTTCATCAGCAATAAATAAAATTTGATGTTCATCACATAATTCTCTAATTGTTTTCAAATATCCTTCTGGTGGTACGTTAATCCCTGCTTCTCCCTGTATAGGTTCTACTAAAATTGCTGCTGTATTTTTATTAATTGCTGCTTTTAATTGATTAACGTCACCAAACTCAACTTTTCGAAAGCCATCTAACAATGGACCATAGCCTCGTTGATACTCAGCTTCTGAAGACAACGATACTGGTGCCATCGTACGTCCATGGAAATTACCATTAAAGGCGATTATTTCAGCTTTGTTCGGCTCAATACCCTTAACATCATAAGCCCAACGACGAGCAGCTTTTAAAGCTGTTTCAACCGCCTCGGCTCCTGTATTCATAGGCAATGCTTTATCTTTACCTGCGAGTTTACATATTTTCTCATACCATTGACCTAAATTATCACTATGAAAAGCGCGTGATACTAACGTGACTTTATCTGCTTGATCTTTCAATGCTTGAATAATTCTTGGGTGTCGATGACCTTGATTCACTGCCGAGTAGGCCGAAAGCATATCCATATACGTGTTACCTTCCGGATCTTTCACCCATACACCCTCTGCTTCAGAAATAACAATTGGAAGTGGAACGTAGTTATGCGCTCCATAGTGATTTGTTAAGTTAATAATTTTTTCAGATTGAGTCATAAAATCTCCCCTTTGTTTTCGAATAAAAACTTATTAACAATATCATAACTGATTTCTATCGACTCTCAAACTTATTTTTTAATATAACAATAAAATGAATCAATATCGTCATAATCGACAAATTGAATTGTATGAAACAGACTAAATCTTGATGCAAAACATATATGTAAGCCCTTACATTTATAATGACATAACGACTCTATCATTGACAAGTTATATCGTTAATAAACATTAATTTCAATAAAGTAAAAATCATAAAATGCTCTATAATAAAAACCCCTAATGTTGGTTTAACATTAGGGGGAATAGATACATTCAGATATACCATTCAATTATTTGTCTTTTCGAGGTAACGGGTAGAATCCTTGATTAAACTGTTCCCAAAGATTTGGTGTTAGATAATGTTGGTCTTCACGATTAGGATCAAAAGCATTTATAATTTCATCTTCTCGTCCTTCTTTAATTTTAGCAACAAAATCATAATCAAGTAGAATTTCACGACCTAACGCAACAAATTCAACTCCAATGTTCTCAACAGCATTTAGTGCATCTTCAGCTGTAAAGACAGAACCTATACCAATAAGTGGCATACGTCCATTTATCCATTGATGAATAAGTTTCAAGCGATTTTCACCTTTATATTTACCTTCTCGCGTCACTGAGTTAACATCCATTAATGACACATGAATATAATCAAGTGGTTTATTTGCGATTTGGTGAATTAATTCTTCAGTTATCTCCATTGAAATACCTGGTGATTCCGCTTCTTCAGGTGACAATCTATAACCAATAATAAAATCATCATTTGCATGAGCTTTTTTAGCTTTAACAACTTCATCTATAACAGCAACAGGGAATTTATAGTTATCAGCCCAAACATCATTTCTTCTATTATAGTAAGGAGAAACAAATTGGTGAATAAGATAATGGTTTGCGCCATGAATTTCAACGCCATCAAAACCTGCTTCAATTGCTCTTCTAGTTGCTTCACCAAAGTCTCTAATAGTTTGTTCAATTTCTTCAGCAGTCATCTCACGAGCATCATGTTCTTCTTGCTGACCAAAACTTTTAAGAGAAATAGCACTTGGTGCAACAACATCTCCATCAGGTGTTAACTCTGGTAAAGCTTGAGCACCTCCATGATGAATTTGGACTATTGCTTTCGCACCATTTTTCTTCATAACTTGAGCAAGTTCTTTTAACCCTTCGATATCTGAGTCATGTGCAACAGAAGGTTGACCAGGAAATGCTTTACCTACATCATTGACATTACTTGCGGCATTAATTGCAATCCCTACATCTTTGGAACGTTTCTCAATGTAAGGTAATTCTATATCCGAAATTGTTCCATCATCATTTGATGAAGTATGTGTAAGAGGAGCTAAAACAAAACGATTTCTTACCTCAACACCATTAGGTAGTGTTAAAGATTTAAATAAAGGTTCATATTTATTATTCATATTTTTAATACTCTCCTTGCTTAATGATGTTATGACTATAGCATGCTAGTTACATACTATTCTAATTATTTGCTTACAAATTATTTATTCCCCAATTATAAAAATGTTAAGAATAGTTAATTATATTCAACAAATAAATAATAATTGTCTAAAATTCTTTTATTTCCCCTTATTGAAATCATCGTTTATCCAAAATAATTGTTAAATTTAATTAATAAAAAACGACAATCCTAACAACACATTGTTGTTTAAAGATTGTCGTTATCATGTGATTGATTACATATATCGTAACATCACATGTTGGCACGAATTGACAGTCGTTTAGTCATTGTGAATTGCACGTTTTGACTGTTTGATCCAGACCGGTAAGCGTTCTTTAAGTGTTTGAAACCCATACTTTTCTGTTTCTCTAATTTCATCTAAGACAGACTGTTTTTCTTTTTTACGCTCATAATTTTTAAAGTAATCATTATCTTTTAAGGACAAATTTAATTTACCTTCATCATCAATTGATAATATTTTTGCTTTAACAACCTGTCCTTCAGATAGAAATTTCTTTAAGTTATGGACATAATCATCCATAATTTCTGAGATATGGATAAGCCCTTCAGTATGGTCAGGGGTCTCAACAAATGCGCCATACGGTTGAATACCAGTCACACGTACCTTGATATGTTGACCTACTTTGTAGTGATGATTCAACTTGATAACCCCTTATTTCGATTTTCTTAACACTCATATCATAGCATAAATCAAATATCTCGACTAACTATAACCATAATAAAATTCATTAAATTTTAAAAACTGGATCCTTATTGTATTGTTTTGCAAATGAATCTATAAACTAATGGATTAAAATTATCATTCAAATATATGTTTTTCTAATAGATTTAATGAGTAAAGAGCATTGGAATTCGAATTGTGAAATATTACATCAAACCCTTTTACATTGTCTATAGCATTTTATTCTAATAATCAAGGTAAAGTTAAAAATATTTTGGTATCATTTTCTAACCAAGTTATCAATTATCATTATATTAAAATACCTGAGACAAAATTTGCCTCAGGTTATAAATTATTGATTGGATTTTATCTCTGAAAATAAATACTGACTTCATACACTTTATACAATACAACAAAACTTATAGTTGCAATTAATGAATAAATTATTCTTCTACATCTATCGATTCAATGACTACATCATAAACAGGTTTGTCTTGAGCACCAACTTTAGTATTTGCAATATCTTCTAAAGTTGATTCACCCTCAATCAGTTGACCAAATACTGTATGTTTTTGATCTAACCATGGTGTACCACCTTTTTCACCATATGCTTCTACAATAGGTTGAGGCCATCCACCATCTGCTAATTGACTTAACATATTTTCAGGCACTTCCTTCATTTGGACTATAAAGAATTGAGATCCATTTGTATTAGGACCTGCATTAGCCATTGATAATGCACCGTAAAGGTTAAAAGCTTCTAGAGAAAATTCATCTTCAAAAGCACTACCATAAATACTTTCTCCACCCATACCAGTTGCAGTTGGGTCCCCACCTTGTACCATGAAATCATTGATAACACGGTGGAACGTTACACCATCATAGTACTTATTTTTTGAATGTGTCACAAAGTTTTCAACTGTCTTTGGAGCAATGTCGGGAAATAATTTAAACGTCATGTCACCTTTATTTGTATGCATAACTACTTTAATTTCGTTATCTTGAATCTCTTTATTTAACTGAGGATAGTTCGTCATTTCAATTCTCCATTCGTGTTATGATATAAACATATATTAACATATATGAAAGGAAGTAATATAGGATGTTATATCGATTTTCTCACAAGACAGGCGTTTATGGGGTAAGTATCAAAGAGGAAACTGGAAATCAAATACTCGTACAAGTTGAACAAGTAATCAAACATCCCAAACAAGGCGATTTACACCATCCCAATGAAACAGAAGGCGTCTTTTTTCATGAACGTAAAGCTTTAAGCCATTTTGAGAAACGTTACGCAACACCTTCTCAACTTCGTGAGTTTAATGTCGAGGCCATACCTTATGAAGACTCACTTCAACATGCTATTACACATCTTGAGAATCAATTAAAAAAAGAGGAGACAGATTATTCACGATTGTCTTTAAATAATTTAAATCGTTTAAAAGAAGATTACGCTATTCAATATAAAAGACACTTCGACTAATCCATATTAAAACTTTAGTAATAAAGCGAAATAATTATTCATATAGTTAAAATTTTTGAATAAATTTTGACGAGTTTCTTCTTATTTAAAAGAGTCTTTAAATCAAGAGCTTCAAGCAGTTACATAGTTTTTCAGAAGAAGCGCATTGATGTATAATATGTGTCGTAAATAAATTTTAAAGGAGGAAAACATAGTGAGTTTGTTACATATTGCGGTACTATTACCGTTAATATTTGCACTCATTATTCCATTCCTATACCGGTTCGTTAAACGTATACACTTAGGATGGTTTGTATTACCTGTTCCTATTGTCTTATTTATATATTTCATATCATTGATTTCAATGACGATGTCAGGTAATAACGTAATGAAAAACTTAAATTGGATGCCACATATTGGAATGAATTTCAATTTATATGTGGATGGTCTCGGATTATTATTCAGTTTGCTTATCACTGGCATAGGAAGTCTAGTGGTTTTATATTCTATCGGATATTTAAGCAAATCAGAACAACTCGGGAATTTTTACTGTTATTTATTACTATTTATGGGTGCAATGTTAGGAGTTGTACTCTCTGATAATTTTATTATTTTATATTTATTTTGGGAGTTAACTTCTTTCTCTAGCTTTTTATTAATTTCTTTCTGGAGAGAAAAAAAAGCTTCAATTTATGGTGCTCAAAAATCTTTAATCATTACCGTATTAGGTGGCTTGAGCATGCTAGGTGGTATCATTTTACTTTCCCTAGCTACCGATACTTTTAGTATTCAGACTATGATTTCAAAAGCAAGTGACATTCAAAATAGTCCTTTCTTTATCTTAGCAATGATACTTTTTATGATTGGTGCATTTACAAAATCTGCACAAGTACCTTTTTATATTTGGTTGCCAGATGCTATGGAGGCGCCTACGCCAGTAAGTGCATACCTTCACTCTGCAACGATGGTAAAAGCAGGACTATATTTAATCTCAAGAATCACACCTATTTTTGCAATATCCGAAGGTTGGGTATGGACAATTACAATTGTTGGTTTAATCACCCTATTCTGGGCATCACTTAATGCAACAAAACAACAAGATTTAAAAGGTATTTTAGCTTTCTCAACTGTGTCTCAACTAGGGATGATTATGTCTATGCTTGGTATTGGTGCTGTAAGTTATCATTATCAAGGCGCTAATAGTCAACTTTATGTTGCTGGATTTGTTGCTGCCATATTTCATTTAATTAATCATGCCACATTTAAAGGTGCACTATTTATGATTACAGGTGGTATTGATCATTCAACTGGTACACGTGATGTTAAAAAGTTGGGCGGTTTACTTACAATCATGCCTATCTCATTCACGCTTACAGTTATTACAACATTAAGCATGGCTGGTGTACCGCCTTTTAATGGCTTTCTATCAAAAGAGAAATTCTTAGAGTCGATGATTAATGTTACACATTTACATTTAATGAGTTTAAATACTTTAGGTATACTTTTACCAATTATTGCCATTATCGGTAGTATTTTCACATTTGTATATTCAATTAAATTTATATTGCATATATTCTTTGGTTCTTATAAACCTGAAGCACTGCCAAAACAAGCACATGAATCTTCAATGTTAATGCTTATTTCACCTATCATTTTAACATCACTAGTTATAGTATTCGGTTTATTCCCAAGTATATTAACGCAATCTATTATAGAGCCGGCATCTGAAGCAGTTAGTCAAACGTCAAATATAACTGCTGAGTTCCATTTATTCCATGGTATAACTCCAGCATTCTTATCAACAATAGGTATTTATATTATAGGTATTTTATTGCTAATTTCATTTAGTTATTGGATTCGTTTATTACAAGCACATCCATATCAGTTAACGTTGAATCATTGGTATGACACTTCAGGCCGTCGTATTCCAGGATATTCCGAAAATATAACAAATAGTTATGTTACAGGTTTTTCTAGAAATAATTTGGTGATTATCTTAGGTATTCTCATTGCTTTAACTTTTGTTACTGTCATCAGTGTACCCTTTAGTATTGACTTTAAAAACGTGAGTCATTTACGCGTATTTGAAGGTGCAACAGTATTGTTTTTACTGATTGCTTCAACTTTCATTATATTTGCAAAATCACGTTTGTTTAGCATTATTATGTTAAACGCTGTGGGTTACGCTATATCAGTATTATTTATTTTCTTTAAAGCGCCCGACTTAGCATTAACACAATTTGTAGTGGAATCTATTTCTACAGCATTATTCTTACTATGCTTTTATCA
The DNA here is from genome assembly GCF_001815825.1 of Staphylococcus sp. HMSC068G11. Classification (NCBI taxonomy): domain Bacteria; kingdom Bacillati; phylum Bacillota; class Bacilli; order Caryophanales; family Staphylococcaceae; genus Staphylococcus; species Staphylococcus sp. HMSC068G11. The sequence goes on along the minus strand of NZ_KV822058.1, from coordinate 20,999 downwards.
CCTACCTAATTTAAATCGCTACAATGAAAAACCTACTTTTAAACTGACAAATGCTGTAATTTCAATTGGAGTAGGATTATCAGTGATTATTTTAGGATTAATTGGCTATGGTAATAGACACTTTGAATCTATTACTAAATTCTACCAAGAACATGTTTTTGATTTAGCACATGGTAAAAATATGGTAAATGTCATTCTCGTAGATTTCCGTGGTATGGATACTTTATTCGAGTCATCTGTACTAGGTATTGCAGGTTTAGGCGTATATACAATGATTAAATTACGATTAAAACAAAAAAATCAATCAAGTGAGGTGAATGACCATGAATAGACAACAAAATAACCTTATGTTTCAATACGCTGCCGTGATTATTTTCTTCATGGTCATTGTGTTCGGCTTTTCACTATTTTTAGCCGGACATTATACACCAGGTGGCGGTTTCGTTGGTGGTTTGCTTTTCGCTAGTGCATTATTAGTTATTACAATTGCATATGATGTAAAAACTATGAGAAAGATTTTTCCTTTAGATTTTAAAATCTTAATTGGTATTGGTTTATTATTTTGCGTGGGTACACCATTAACAAGTTGGTTCATGTCTAAAAACTTTTTTACACATGTCACTTTTGACATCCCTTTGCCTTTACTTGAACCTATGCACATGACGACAGCGATGTTTTTTGATTTTGGTGTTTTATGTGCAGTTGTAGGAACTATTATGACTATAATTATTTCGATTGGAGAGAACGAATAGTGGAAATTATCATGATTTTTGTTAGTGGTATTCTCACATCTATAAGTGTCTATCTCGTTTTGTCTAAAAGTTTGATACGTATCATTATGGGGACTACACTACTAACTCATGCCGCAAATTTATTTTTAATTACTATGGGAGGTTTAAAACACGGAACTGTTCCAATATTTGAAAAAGGAACATCAAGCTATGTTGACCCTATCCCTCAAGCATTGATTTTAACAGCTATCGTTATCGCCTTTGCTACAACAGCCTTCTTCCTAGTTCTTGCATTTAGAACATATAAAGAACTAGGCACAGATAACGTTGAGCTAATGAAAGGAGCGCCAGAAGATGATAGAGAGTAACTTGCTTGTTTTAACTTTAGTCATACCTATCCTAACTGCAATTTTACTCATATTTATTGGAAAGCGCCCAATAATAAAAAGATATGTTGCACTTGTCGGTACATTGTTAACATTAGTCGTTGCATTGATTAACTTAAAGAATGTGCTACGAGACGGACCAATCAAGGTTGAACTGGGCTCTTGGAAAGCCCCATACAGTATTGTATTTGTAGTCGATATTTTTAGCGCTCTACTCATCATCACAAGTATTATTATTACCATTTTAGTCATTTTATACTCATATCGTTCTATCGGTTTAGATAGAGAACGCCATTATTATTATTTCTCTATCATGTTTATGTTGATTGGTATTATTGGCTCATTTACAACAGGAGATATTTTCAACTTGTTTGTGTTCTTTGAAGTCTTTTTAATGTCTTCATATTGTTTACTCGTTATTGGTACTACTAAAATACAATTACAAGAAACAATTAAGTATATTTTAGTCAATGTTGTTTCATCATCTTTCTTTGTCATGGGTGTTGCAGTTTTATATTCAGTAGTAGGAACTTTAAATCTCGCTCATATTAGTGAAAGATTATCACAACTTTCTGTGCATGACAGCGGCTTAGTCAATATTGTTTTTATTTTATTTATCTTTGTCTTTGCCACTAAAGCAGGCGTTTTTCCTATGTACGTATGGCTACCTGGTGCTTATTATGCTCCTCCAGTAGCGATCATCACGTTCTTTGGCGCACTATTGACTAAAGTGGGTGTATACGCAATTGCGAGAACTCTAAGTTTATTCTTCAATAACACAGTAAGCTTTTCTCATTATGTCATCCTTTTCTTAGCATTACTTACAATTATTTTTGGATGTGTAGGTGCAATAGCTTACTATGATACGAAGAAAATCATCCTTTATAATATTATGATTGCAGTCGGTGTCATATTAGTTGGTGTTGCTATGATGAACGAATCAGGCATGACTGGTGCAATATATTACACACTACATGATATGTTAGTTAAAGCTTCATTGTTCTTACTCATTGGCGTCATGTACAAAATCACTAAAACGACTGACTTACGTCATTTTGGTGGCTTGATTAAAGGATATCCTATTCTAGGTTGGACATTCTTTATTGCATCGCTAAGCTTAGCGGGTATACCACCTTTTAGTGGTTTTTATGGTAAATTCTACATTGTTCGAGCGACCTTTGAAAAAGGATTTTATCTAAGTGGTATCATTGTACTTTTATCAAGTTTAATCGTGTTATATTCAGTCATACGTATTTTCTTAAGAGGATTTTTCGGTGAAGTTGAAGGATATACTTTATCCAAAAAGGTAAATGTTAAATATCTAACAACTATCGCCGTCGCATCTACAGTGATTACTGTAGTCTTTGGATTATCTGCAGACGCATTATTCCCAATCATCAAAGATGGTGCTGAAACGTTTGTCGATCCAAGTCAATATATTCATAGTGTGTTAGGAGGTAAATAGTTTGGCTATACAGTTTGTAATTAATTTACTTGTTTCTGTCATATGGTTACTTGTAACAAATAGCTATACCTTAAATAACTTTGTATTGGGTTTTATACTAGGATTATTTCTAGTTTATCTCCTGCACCGTGTCTTGCCTGGTCAGTTTTATTTAGTGAGAATATATAGAATTGTGATGCTTATCATTACATTTTTAACTGAGTTAATAAAAGCAAACTTTGGTGTACTCAAAATTATTCTCAAACCACGAATTGAGAATAAACCCGGATTCTTTGTGTACGAGACGGAATTAGAAAGTGACTGGCAACTTGTTTTACTTTCCAATTTGATTACGTTAACACCCGGCACAGTCGTTTTAGGTATTAGTGATGACCGTAAAAAGATTTATATCCACTCAATTGATTTCAGTACAAAGGAAGAAGAGATTCAAAGTATCAAATCTTCATTAGAGAAGGTCGTTAGAAAGGTAGGCGAGAAATAATGCCTTTTAAAATATTTATTATTACAGCCTTAATTATTGTTGTCTTATCAATGTTAGCAATGTTAATACGTGTTATTTTAGGACCCTCTCTAGCAGACCGTGTCGTTGCACTTGATGCAATTGGTTTACAGTTAATGGCCGTGATAGCGCTATTTAGTATTTTACTGAATATTAAATACATGCTCGTCGTTATTTTAATGGTCGGTATTCTTGCTTTTCTAGGAACTGCAGTCTTTTCTAAATTTATGGATGAAGGTAAGGTGATCAAGCATGATAGCAACGATCGTCACTAGTGTCTCTATCATATTTGTTCTTCTTGGAGCTTTGATCAGTGCCTTTGCTGCAACGGGTCTCATTCGATTAAGGGATGTTTACTCAAGAGCACATGCAGCTGGTAAAGCAGCCACACTGGGTGCGATGTTTTTACTATTTGGAGCATTTTTATACTTTATTGGCACTGAAGGATATGTAAATATGCAATTAATTATCGGAATTATTTTCGTATTTATTACTGGTCCCCTTTCAAGTCATTTAATCATGAAAGCTGCCTATAACATTAAAACACCGTATACCAAAGATACTAAAATTGATGAAATTAAAGAGGATATGAAGCATACAAAGCTATAATTCATACTTTTAAGAGTTTTATACCAAAATCAAATTCAATATTTACTAATTTTTTTAAATCGATAATATGATTAATACCTGGGACATAATTCCTAGCAAAATAGCCAGTAAATGAGTTTTTTATAAATTCATTTACTGGCTTCTTTATTTACAATACTACGTATTGTTGGCTCGCTTTCTTAGGGGACAGCTTCAGCCTGTAGTCTTCAACTTGTCCTGTTCCCTCAAGAGTCTCGCCAAAATACTTTGTATTCATATGTAAATTTACATTAAAATTGTTTTGCTCCTCTTTAAATAAAAATGACACTTTGTAACTCTTTGCAAGTTGTGGTATGATTTAAATCGTAATAATTACGTTTTGAAAGTAGAGGGGCGATTCAATGCATTGGACAATTATTGGTGGTGGCTTACAAGGAACCACCATTGCACTTAAATTAAAAAATGAAGGACTAAAAAATGAGGAGCTTACTATCATAGATCCTTACTCCTCATTATGTGAGCGATTTAATATTTATACACAACGTATTAGTATGCCATACTTAAGATCGCCTTTCGTTCATCATATTCATCCTAAACCGTTTCATCTCAAACAATATGCTAGATATCATCAGTATACTTCAGCTTATTACGGCCCGTATAAACGTCCTCAAAGAGATATGTTTATGCATCATGTTCATGATTTGATACATCAATTTAAACTTAATGATTGTCATATACAAGGTAAAGTCGAAGCTATTAATAAATCAAGAGGTAAATGGTGTATAAAACTATCAACTGGCGATAAAATGGTTACCGATTGTGTTGTGATAGCAAATGGCTATACGCAAACGCCATTCATACCTGAAATTTTCAGAAATAAAGCGAATGTAAAACACATATTTGCTGATAATTATCATGCCTCTTTAGATAAAGATACTCAACATGTTGTTGGTTCAGGTATATCTGCTGCCCACCTCACTTTAAAATTATTAAATGAACACAATCACCAACTTGTTCATTTATGGATGAATAAAGATATTGAGATACACGATTTTGATGCTGATCCTGGTTGGTTAGGACCAAAGAAATTGAACCATCTTGCATCTATATCCTCTTCAGATGCAAGAATGAAGTTAATTGAAGACGAGCGTCATAGCGGTTCAATGCCTATGGAATTATTTTTAAGGTTAAAGAAATATGTGCAAAGTGGTCGACTCGTCATACATATGAGTCAAATTGATGATGTAACAGAATCCTATATTATCGCTGCTGGAAAATATTTTGAATATAAGCATATTTTGTTAGCTACCGGATTTTATAATCAATTATTAACACAACCACTCATTAAAAACCTTATTCAAAACGAACAAGCACCACTCAATCATTCAGGTTATCCTTCTTTGTCAAACGAACTAGAATGGTTAAATCAATTATTCGTAGCTGGTGGACTTGCAGATTTAGAACTAGGTCCTTTTGCAAGAAATATAATGGGCGGTAAAGAAAGCGCTGAACGCATAAGTAAAGCATATAAACGTTTAAATAAGAAAATCTCATAAACAAACACCTCGATTAGATTGTGTAGAATTCACAATTTAATCGGGGTGTTCTGTTACATTATTGAATAGGTTTAATAGCAATCGTACCACGCATGACACTGATTAATTGGTCATGGTCATCTTTGATATCAATATTCCAAACTTGTGTTGTTTTTCCTTGATGTATTAAAGAAGCAAACGCTCTCACATGTCCTTGTCGAGTTGAGCGAATATGATTTGCATTCATTTCTAAACCTAGTGGAATGAATTGCTGCGTATCAATCAAATGAGCAGCACCTATCGAACATGCTGTTTCACCTAAAGCTAAACTCGCACCACCATGTAAATAGCCAAAGGGTTGCTTTACTTTATCTGTCACAGGCATAGACACTACTACTTTACCATCTTCTTTTTGTTCAATCTTCATTTCAAATGTTTCTAAAAGATTGGTCATAGTTCACACCTCATTTCAGTAGTTATAGTACCATAGCTGCTATCGTACCAAAAACCATAAGGGGAACATTATAAAATAAGAAATTCGGGATACATGTATCACGAATATGATCATGTTGTCCATCCATATTCAAACCGGCTGTCGGTCCAAGTGTAGAATCACTTGCTGGAGAACCTGAATCACCTAAAGCACTTGCTGTACCAATTAAAGCAATAAGAGCCATTGTGTCTAAACCAATTGATGCTCCAAAAGGTATAAATAATGAAGCAATAATAGGTATTGTTGCAAAAGAGGAACCAATACCTAATGTTACAATAAGTCCAATGAGGTACATGACGATAATACTAATCAATTTATGATCTCCAGTTAATCCTGTTAAACTCTTGACTAAGCTATCTATATCACCTGTTGCATTCATCACGCCAGCAAACCCGTTAGCTGTTAGTATCACTACACCAATATAAGCCATTAATTTGACTCCATCTACAAATTGTTCATCGAGTTCATACCAACGATAAGCTCTTGAAACAAAGAAAACAAGTACCCCAGCTAACGCACCAAAAATCATAGAATCTGTAAATGTCTGTACTAAAAACGTAGCTAGTATGGCAATGACAGTAACAATTAGCACATAAGGTTTGAGTTCCGAAATTGTTTCTCGATCATTTACATTACGTTGTTCATAAACGCGTGGCTTTCTATAAACAATAAATCCAAGTATGAGACCCACAACATATCCCATTGAAGGTATTAACATCGCCTTCCATATCATGTTCATCTCAATTGGATGGTTTGCTTTTTGAAAACCACTTTGAATGATTTGATGGAAAATTTGACCGAAACCATAAGGTAATAGCACGTAAGGAAAACACAAACCAAATCCTATTACTAAAGCAATAAGTCTGCGATCAATTCTTAAATCGTTAAACAAACTCACAAGCGGAGGTATTACAATTGGAATAAAGGCAATATGTACAGGAATTAAGTTTTGACTCATGATACTCATTGCTAACAATGCAATGATAATAATTATTTTAACCTTAACTCGGGAAAGTCTACTATTTTCAGCATGAATACTTGCAATAATTTTACCAACAAGATAATCAGTTATACCACTATATGAAATCAAAGCAGCAAAACCACCGAGTAACGCATAACTTAATGCGACTTCTGCGCCATCTACTATATTTTTTCCAAAAACATTAATTACTTTTTCTAAATTCATACCTGATATTAATCCACCGACAAGTGCACTAATAAATAAGCTAATGACCACATTTAATCGACATAAACAGAGTATGATCATTAATATGACTGCGATTACAACAGCATTTATCATTCCGCCTCACCCTTTATCACTCTATCGAACTAAAGTATTTATAAAATACATACTAGCAAGACATATATTTAATGTCAATGTTAAAAAAGACTCAACGATTATATACATTTAGTTATATTTAGTTGATTATTTTCAATAACTGAAATATAACACCTAAAAATGTAATAAGTTGAGTCTATATAACTTTATTTATATTTTTGTTGTAACCACTCTACAACTGTAGGTATCATGTAACCTGTCGGACCCTTTGGACCTTTATATGTAGCACTTTTAATTGTTGCAGGGCCCGCGATATCAAAGTGAATGTGTGGGATGTCACCACTAAAATGCGAAATAAATGCTGCTGCAAACAATGCTTTTCCTTGACCGTTCGTATGATTGACTAAATCTGCTACATCTGATTGTTTAATTAAATGTCTTTCAGTCTCTGTAATAGGTAATTCGAATACTTTTTCGTCTACATGACGTGCAACTGTTAATAAGTTTTTAAGTTCATTTTCAGCATGAGATTGGAAAGCAGCCGCCTTGTCATCACCTAAAGCTACAATCGCTGCACCCGTTAATGTAGCAAAATCAAGAATTAGTTGTGGTTTAAATTGTGTTGCATAGAATACTGCGTCACCTAAAACCATTCTACCTTCAGCATCACTATTCAACATTTCTACCGTTTCACCATTAAGCGCAGTAAATACATCATCTGGTTTCATCGAAGATTCACCAATCATATTTTCAGCTGAAGCGATCACTCCTACAATATTTACAGGTAGCTTTTGCTTAGAGATCGCATCAACCATACCAATAACATTGGCCGCACCGCACATATCATATTTCATAGTTTGCATACCTATCTTAGACTTAATACTATATCCACCGGAATCATATGTAATGCCCTTACCCACTAATGAAATAGGTGGTTCATCAGCTTCTGCACCATAGTATGATACCGTAATTAATCTCGGACCATGATTAGAACCTTTACCTACTGCATGTATTAATCCAAATCCTTCATCTATAATTTTTCGGTGATCTTTGATATCTACACTAACGGAACTCCCTTCGAAATGCTTTTTTATTTCTTCGGCAAAATATTGGGGTGTTAAAATATTCGGAGGCATTTGACTTAGTTCACGAGCATAGTTTATAGATTCACCCAATTGTTGGCCTTCGTTAATCTTCGTTTCTATATTATGCTCTGTCGTTTGTATATAGACTCTACCTTGATATGGAGGCTTTTTATCCGATTTATAATGGTCAAATTCAAAGATAGATTGTGCACTTTGTAAACCTAAAGTTTGACAAATTTCAATAATGTTACCATATTTAGATTTGAAAGTATCTAACAATAATTCACAATCCGTTACATGAACGTCTTTTAAATATTGAAACAACTGACCCCAAACTTTTAATAAACGTTGATATGATAAAATTTTTAAGTTTCCTAGTCCTACAGTTAATAATCTTTTGGGCTTTTCATCAATATAAATAAGCGTTGATGATATTTTGCCGATTGAGCTATTGATGACATGATATTGTTTTAATGTTTCTAATCGCTCTTTAATTAACGTCTTATGATATTTTATCTCACCTAATTGGTTGAGGTGATCTGGCACACCCACCACAATCGTTTCAATTGATGTTGGCGTATCTTGATTAATAAAAAATTGCATATAGATCCTCCGTTCCTCATTATGTATAACAATAATTATAAGTTATGAACACCACAATATTAAACAAAACCACTTTTTACTCTAACTCTAAATAAAAAGCATTTTTGTTTAATTAAGTGTGAAATTCTTCTTCATCATATTTTTTTGATAAAAAATAACCTGAGACAATCATTTTGTCCCAGGTATAATTAAAATATAAACAATCGATGACAAAATTAATTTGAGTTGTTTACATATTTTAACTCTAGTCATCTTTGCTAAGGGAGACAATAAATTATGTCTCGTACCTTTTTATTGTATTTTTAATGTCTATTACTTGATTAAAATTTCCCTTTTTTAAAGGCTAATCCTATGCCACCAAGTTTGTAAATCGCACGAGTATCAATAACTTTCTTCAAGAATGCTGCTTTTTTACCAGCGATATCTCTACCATATACAATTCCAACACCATCATTAGCACCTAATGAACATACAGTTCCACGGTTAACATATTGGAAATCTTGTGTTGATTCACCATTTAATAAACGTTTAATGTTGCTAGCAGTATGCTCACCTTGTTGCATAGCAATTTGAGCTGTTGTTGGTAATGGACGCTCTTCACCAGCTGGAATAAACGCTGAACAATCTCCTATAACGAAGATGTCATTATGACCTTCAATTGTTAAATCTTGTTTATTGATAATGCGTCCACGTTTAACACCTTCAAATGATTCTTCCATTAAATGACTTCCACGCACTCCAGCAGTCCATACAGAAGTTCCAGCTTCTAACTGTTGTTTTTCTCCATTGACTTCAACAACGAAACCTTTTTCATTACAAGCGACAATAGGTGTTGCAATTTTGAATTCTACTCCACGGTCTTCTAAATATTTTACTGCATAACTAACTAAGTCGTCTGAGAACATCGGTAACATTTTAGGTGCTGCTTCAACACATGTTAACTTCACTTTACTTTGATCAACACCATATTTACTGCATAATTCAGGAATTCTATCAGTTAATTCACCTAGAAATTCAATACCTGTAAATCCAGCTCCCCCAACTAAAATAGATAAATCTTTATCATCTTTTTCTTTAGAAGCAGCATAATTTGCGAACTTATCTTCAATGTGACGAGACAACTTACGAGAAGTTAAAACGTTCTCAATTTGGAAAGCATGTTCTTTCATACCATCAATGCCAAATGTTTCGCTAACAAAACCTAGTGCAACAACTAAGATATCAAAGTCATAAACACCCTTATCAGTTTCTACGCGTTTAGCATTACGATCAATTTTTGTTACCTCAGCAACAACAAAATTCACTTTATCTTTGTTGACAGTTTTCTCAACAGGATACAATAAATCTTCATAATTAATCGTACCGGCAGAAGCTTCATGCAACCAAGTTGATTCATAATGATATTCATTCTTATTAATTAAAGTAATTTCCGCTGCATCAGCAGAAAGTTCCTTTTGCAATTTAGTTACAGTTTGTAAACCAGCATAACCTGCACCTAATACGAGCACTTTCTTACGATCTTGAGCCATCTCTAATTCACCTAAGCTTTCATAATATTTTAACCAACCAACAATGTAGATAAAGGCTATAAACATATGACAAGCCAAATTGTCTCTTTCTTTATAGTCTTAGTCAACATTTAAAATTTTCAAGTCTTTTTTGGGTTTTGCTCTTCAGTTGTTCACATAAAAGACACTTTTAATCTAGTTTTAATTTTATAGCTTTTACCCTATATTTTCAAGCTACAATAGGGATAGTTTGTGAAAAGTTTAATTTAATTTCGGATGGCAATATGAAGTTAACATTGCTCTGGATTTCCAGCGACTTTAGCTGTTTTAAATGAACTTCCACAACCACATGAGGCAATAGCATTAGGATTGTCTATTTGAAATCCTCCACCCATAAGTGACTGTTTAAAATCAATTGTTGTTCCATTTAATACTGGAGCATCATTTTGGTCTACTAGAACTTTCAAACCATAATATTCGAGAATTTCATCATTTTCACCAGGTTCTGCTTCGGCTGACATACCATAGGTTAATCCTGTGCATCCTCCACCATTTACTTTAATTTTTAAATAACCATCAGACATGTCGTTATTTTTTAACATGTCTTTAACTTCAAATGCTGCCGCTTCAGTTAAAATGACTGTTGGCATATAAAAAACCTCCCATAATTTTTTAATCTCTATAGCAAATTCGTTATATCATTATCTTCGATATGTTGATATATGTTTTTTAATAAATCGTCTGGTGTGTTACCTTCAACAATATCACCATCTACAAGGGCATACAAGCTACTTGCGCATAGACCACAATTTTGTAGACAACCGTATTCAAGGACATCTATATTAGGATCATTTTCTAATTTTTCAAATACAACATCACTGCCTTTGGCCATATTTGAAATACAGAACTCCACTAATGGAAACATAAGTCACCTTCTTATCTTTATTAGTTTAAACATTATAACAAAGTATTCAATGTCCTGACTATCAGTCGGTATGACGATTTTAATTTTGTTTATCTTTTTAAATTTTATAATAATTAAATTGCATTCTACATTTGTTTGTAGTCATTTTGAAAAATAGATATAATAGTCATGCATACAAGTATTTTATTATAACTATCAGGGACTAGGAATCATCTTCATTTAGAGTATTCTAGTAATTTTTGAAAAGGGTTTCAATAAAACAATTTTAACAAAGGGGTATAAATCAATGAAAAACTTAGTATTACTAGGCGGGGGCTATGGTAATATGCGAATTATGTCGCGCATTTTACCTCATTCAATTCCTGAGGGATATCACTTAACTTTAATCGACCGCATGCCATTCCACGGTTTAAAACCAGAATTTTATGCACTTGCAGCAGGAACTAAATCTGACAAAGAGGTGCGAATCCAATTTCCAGATAGCAGTAAAATTAATACGGTTTATGGGGAAATCAATGATATAGATTTGGACGAACAAATGATAACAGTTGGAAATTCAAAAATAGATTATGACGAACTTATCATTGGTCTAGGGTGTGAGGATAAATATCATAATGTCCCTGGTGCTGAAGCATATACTCATAGCATTCAAACATTATCTAAATCGCGTGATACGTACCATAGAATTAGCGAATTACCTAAAGGGGCGCGTGTAGGTATCGTTGGGGCAGGTTTAAGTGGCATTGAATTAGCGAGCGAACTACGTGAAAGTCGATCAGACTTGGAAATTTTATTATATGATAGAGGGCCTCGAATTTTAAGGAATTTTCCTGAGAAACTAAGTAAATACATATCCAATTGGTTTTCTAAACACAATGTTACTGTAGTACCCAATTCAGTCATCGACAAAGTTGAACCTGGAAAAATTTATAATAATGGTAAACCAGAGAATATTGATTTAGTCGTTTGGACAGCAGGCATACAACCTGTTGAAATTGTGCGTAATCTTCCTATCGATATGAGTACTACTGGACGCGTGATTATTAATCAGTACCATCAAGTCCCAACCTATAGAAATGTCTATGTCGTAGGTGACTGTGCTAATTTACCACATGCACCCAGCGCTCAACTAGCAGAACTACAGGGTGAACAGATTGCTGAGGTGTTGAAGAAGCAATGGAATAACGAACCACTTCCAGATAAAATGCCTGAAATTAAAGTACAAGGCTTTTTAGGCTCTTTAGGTGACAAACAAGGTTTTGCTTATATCATGGATCGAACAGTTACCGGACGACTGGCTTCTATTTTAAAATCAGGTGTTCTGTGGCGCTATAAATATCATAATGGTTAATAAATAAAGAACCTAGGACACTTACATTTTCCTAGGTTCTTTATTATTAATCACAAACAATGACAGAATTGAAAAGTTATTCTTCTCAATAAAAGATGTAGCCCGAAAATGAAGAATTTCACCAGAAAATAACACAGACAATGTCAATTGAGGCACATGGTTAGTATGAATATTGTCCCCCTTCTTTTAATCTTACGTGGTAAAATATGATTCAATAAAACGGGTTATTTGTTTATATTGTATGTAACCATCTGCTACATATTCATCATTCATCGTAACTAATGGGTAAAACAACTCATCTTCATTAATTCTTTCTATAAATTGCATATCATGATCAGTTAAATTTTCAGTATCATTTCGTATGTCAATATATGTAAATTCAAAATGATGTTGAGGAAACTTTCTTAAAAGTAATGCTTGAAGCCATTGATAAGTATCTATAGAAGTAGGTGCATTTACACAACTCGCACAAACGACTTCTGCTCCATATACGACAACACTAATTTTAGTCATTAAAATCCCCTATCTTGTTTTATAGATTTTTACTACTTTATCTATTATAATGTAATAATAATGATTATGAAATAATTGCTCTGAAAGGAGACATGTCACATGCCTACTGAGAATCCAACAATGTTTGATCAAGTAGCAGAAGTTATAGAACGTTTGCGTCCATTTTTACTACGAGATGGTGGCGATTGTACGCTTGTAGATGTTGAAGATGGTATAGTTAAACTACAATTACATGGCGCTTGCGGAACATGTCCTAGTTCTACAATAACCTTAAAAGCTGGCATCGAGCGTGCGCTTCATGAAGAAGTTCCAGGTGTAATAGAAGTAGAACAAGTATTCTAATATATCCCTATATATTTATAAACCTAGGGCTCATAGTGACGTCCTAGGTTTTTTTAATTTGATAGAAATTAATAAATGAAATCATAGCGCACTAATATTAACCCTATGATGCTATATAAACAATAAAATGCTTAGGATACAAAATATTGTTCCTAAGCATTTTATATACTGGCTATCAAAGATAGAAATGAATAGTACTTTACATCGAGGTGTTTCCCTTACAAATCTCGTTACACGGGATGAACAACGAATTCTGTACCTAGTTCACCTAATTTTATTTCGGTTAATAATATTATTTGTTGCCTTGATGTTGATCATCTTGACGACCTTTGTGATGTTTGTGTGGTGGTTTATTTTTAGAATAATCGACTTCATGATTTTTAGGTGCATGACCATCCATATGTCTTGCGATTTGCTGGTCGACGTAAACCCAACCTTTCCATCCAATATGAACAGCATCACTAATTACGTACTTTTCATAGTCCTTGTTTGTCAAATCATAAATTTTTCCACCATTATCAACTACTGTTGAATGAATCTTTTTATATACAGCTTCACGTCTATCTTTTTTGATACCTATATGATCATACCATCTTCCATTTGAAGGTATACTAACATATTGTACATCAGCTCCAGCAGCATGTAGCGTTTGCACTAATAGTTTTAAATCTTGGAACTCAGGTGAGTTAATGTTGAACTCATAATCCCTTTTGATTTTACGCTTGTTTTGTTTTATCAATTTCCAATATGGATCTCTTATATCATATTTATTAGATTGAGTATTTGCTTTGCCGATATCGACAGCTTTATGTTTCATCTCATCCCATGAAGCATCTTCTCTTGTTGCAGGTTTTACTTCTGCTAGAGGTGGCTTAGTGAATGAGAATAATGATTTAATAGCTTCAATCTTAGTTAATTGATTTTCTTTAAATGAAGAAATGTAGTTTCCAGAGACATCATCAGGATGTTTTGCTTGTTCTCTAAGGTATGACTTATTATGTGCATGCGGAAACTGTAACAATCTTTGTGCATACCGTTTCTTCAAATTAGCTGGCATATTTTTTTGGTTAAACATCTGATTGATTTGACTTTGTGACATACGAGCATCAAAGTTTTGATTTGTTAATCCATGATTCGTAAACCATTGTGGAGAAATAATAAATGTAAATTTCTTTCCTTTTAAATTGTCGTATTGCGCTGCAAGTTCAACTGCATTAATTAAATCTGTCGAACCTCCCGCACCGATAAGGAACGTTTCTTTACTAGCATTTTGCTTATTTAGCGCTATACCTGGATTAAAAGGATCATCCTTTTCCAGTTCACTTGAACCATAAATCGGGTAATACTTATTTGACTCGAATAATTTATTTTGAATGAGCGTGCCTTTTAAAACTTGATCAGTTAAAGAAATTCTATTATCAGCTAACGTCTTATTTGTCACAAGACCAGTAAACCAACTTGCAGGTAAAAATAAAAATATAATAAATATGACGCCACTGATTATAATGGGTAAGAATGGTTTCAGTTTCATCGTAACTCTTCTAAAGCTTCTACAATTTTATTAGGAGTTGCCCACTCATCTCTATCAAAGTCCATAATTGACACTTCAATATCCAATTTATTTTGAATTTCCAAAAGTAAACCTACAGTTTGAAATGAATCAATAATACCTTCTTCAAAGATTTCTACATCTGGGTTTTCCTTCACAATGTTATTTTCAGCTACTTCTGCTAATAAATCTAATACTTGTTCTCTAAATTCCATAATTAATTACTCCTTTATTAAATAAATTTGCCTGAGAAAATTAAGAATCCGAAAGTTACAAAATGGAAGGTAATGATGATACTTATAGCTGTAGTGAAACCATTTTGCCAACGTGGTGGATGCTTTTTACGCCAACGCTCATAATAACCATAACCTATGAATAACGCTGCGTGGTATAATCCATATACAATGTAATATACTTCAAGACCATGCCATACTCCCATTATGAAAAAGTTTAAAAAGAACGCTACATTTGACATTGCAAATTGACTTTTTAATAACTTCTTACGTGACATGTAAAATAAAGATCTCATATAGATACAATCTCTAAACCAGAAAGATAAAGTCATATGCCATCTATTCCAAAAATCTTTAATATTTTTGGCTTTGAACGGTTGTTTAAAGTTAGGCGGTGTCTTAATACCATATAAATAACTCACTGCAATCGCGAATAAACTGTATCCTGCAAAATCAAAGAATAAATATAAGCTATAGGCGTACATATATAGCCACATATGAGTAAACCCATGTAGGTTAAGTTGTAAAGGATTAACAGCGTATGTCTGAATCAAATACGCAATAATATATTTATATAAGAACCCTAACATAATCATATGAATTGCTTTGATAACAAGCTCTCTGTACTCTGCACCACTAGGTATTTTCTTATCATCTTTCACATAACGTTTATATCTATCAATAGGTCCAGATGAAATGGTTGGGAAGAAAGAAATGAATTGTATCAATTTCCCTACTTTGATTTCTTTAATAGAACCATCACGAATCTCCATAATTAATTGAACACTTTTGAAAGTGACGTACGAGATACCTAAAAATCCTACAAATTCAATTAATTTACTTTCATGGAAGTGAATTTGATGTCCACCTAACCATGAACTCTGTAATATCTTAACAATTGCTAGAGGGAGAATAGACAATACCATAATTGTTACAAATTTTGTAAATGTATTCTTCCTTTGTCGTGATTGATAGTAGTACATAATGAGGGCAACCTGCCATATGACATAAATAATAAAACAAAAAAGTTGTGCACTTAGATATTTTTGCCCTAACAGATTATGTTTATCTGATGCAAATATAATGACAATCATGATTGCTGTACTTATACCATTGTAAATATAACTTCGCTTACCTAAGAATCCAAGTATTATCACAGGTATAAGAACGATAAATGCAATTAAGAAAAATGTAAATGTGCCATAAGGTATCATCCGTTTACAACCTCGGCAATTTTCTTACGATCTAATTTACCATTTAATGTGAGTGGTAGTCGTTCCATCCATTCGAACTTTCTAGGAATCATATATTCTGGTAAGCGTGATTTAAGTTCGTGTTTAATTTGAGTTGTCATTGCTAAATTATCTTCTACAGATTCAGTAGGTACTACTGCTCCTATTAAATGTACGACCTTTCCATTTTTATAAACCGGCACAACAACAGCCTCTCTTACATGTTTTGACTGGCGTAATTGTGTTTCAATTTCCTCTAGTTCCATACGATAACCATTTAGTTTAATTTGGAAATCAATACGTCCTTGAATAAACCACAATCCATCTTCAATTTTAGCTTTATCCCCAGTATGATATGTTCTGACACCGTCTTCAAAATTAAATACTGCGGCTGTCTTTTCTTCATTCTTTAAATAACCTAAACTGACGCTTTGCCCCTCAATGACAAGTTCTCCTTCTTCAGTAGCAAATAATCTTGTACCAGGTCTAGCCACACCAACTGGTAAAGGATTATATTGATTTAAAATTTCTTCTGTGATTTGTATACTTGTGACTGCAACAGTAGCTTCAGTTGGTCCATATGTGTTATAAATCATTGAATTCGGAAATCTTTCAACTAAGACTTTAGCTGTTTTATGCGGTAAAATTTCCCCACAGAAAAAGAATTGCTTTAAGCTATTATATTGTTGTTCATTTAAATTAGGTAATAATAAACACATTTCTATAAAAGAAGGCGTAGAAACCCAAACATTCATCGGTGTTTGAACTAACATTTCGTTCAATAGTTTAGGTTTTTTGATCATATCTTTATCAACAAGATTTAAAGTACCACCTGATGTTAAACAAGGATAGATTGCCATTACTGATAAATCAAACGAAAATGGCGCTTGATTTAACCATTCTTTACCAGTACCAGTTTTATTTAAAGATACCATCCATTCTGCGAATTCATTTAAACTTGCATATTCAATTTGTACACCTTTAGGTTCTCCCGTAGATCCTGATGTAAAAATTGTATATACTACATCGTTTTGCTTCATTTGACTATCAAAGACAATTGGATATTGTGAATCCTGAATATTGCTAACCTTAAGCACTTGTGCATTTGTCTGTTCCAAAGTCTCATATGAAGTATTGAAAATGATTTCCGGTTGTACTTTATCAATAATCATATTCACACGTTCTTTTGGAACAGAAGTATCGATAGGAACATAACCGCAACCGGATTTAATCGCTCCAATCATACCAACAATCATGTAAGGTGACATGTGACCATATAAAATCATTGGCTTTTTACTATCTTGTAATAGATGTGCTAACTTACTTGATTCTTCATCAAGTTGTTTATATGTTAACTCATCATTTGTATGTCTAACCGCAACTGCTTCAGGTTGTTCCTGTACAAAGTGGTTTAGAATATTAATTAAGTCTGCCATAACTACTCTCCCTCATTAGAATTCATTATAAATGAAGTTGTTTTGTGTATCACCACTACCATAAATTAAATACAACGCTATAAAAATAGCTAAATATAACAAAGTGATTAAGTAAGGCTTCATTTTATTAAAATATTTGTTAGAAGGCTCTTTTCCTTTCATTTTTAAATAGCACCTCTCAAACTCTAACTATTATTAATCGTAAATCTTCTCAATGTTCTTATATAAAATCATGTACTATGAACCGTAATCATTACTAATAGACATCAAGCAATACAATATACATTTTATATTTTAATTTTACAATTCATTATATCTAGGTTTCAAATATAATTCAATTCAAATTTTATGTCTTTATTAGAATTGTATTGAAATTTTTACATATTCAAATCATATGTCAACGACTCAATTAGAAATGGTTCTCTCTTTTTAAGAACAACATTATTTTAATTCTAAAGCCATGATTAGACAATTACAGTGGATATAACAAAATTGTTAGTTTTATCAAATAAAAAAATTCACGTTATCACATTCAATTGATGGAATATGACTAACGTGAATAAATTTTAAAAGTGTAAAGAGGTTACAGGAGTTAGTGGTGCATCATTATTTAATACTGCTTTAATATTATCTATACAAAGTTGTACCATTCGATTTCTAGTGACTTGAGATGAACTTCCTATGTGAGGTAACACCACAGCGTTAGGTAATTTCAGTATTGGATGGTCAGGTTGAATAGGTTCTTGACGCATAACATCTAAACCACATGCTTGTATCTCATGATTTTTTAATGCTTCTAAAAGTGCTTCCTCATCTACAATTGCACCTCTTCCAATATTAATGAAGACAGCATCATTTTTCATTTTATTAAAAGCTCGAGCATCAAATTGATTCTCAGTTTCCTTAGTTAAAGGTGCTGTGCAAATAATAAAATCACTTTGTTCAAGTAAAGAGTTAAATGTTACATATGTGGCATTTAACTCTCTTTCAGCATTTAAGTCACGTTTGCGATTGTGATATATTATCCGTGCATCAAACCCTCGTAAGCGACGTGCAAACGCTTTTCCTATATCACCCATTCCAAAAATACCAACAGTTGCACCGTAAACATCTTTTCCTGATAATAAGTAGGGTCCCCAACTTTTCCACTTACCCTCTTGAATATATGAAGTCGCTTCAATGATTCTACGAGCTACAGTAAGCATCAATGTAAACCCTAGTTCGGCAGTTGTCTCTGTCAGTACGTGAGGTGTATTGGTAACAACTACACCATGTTTCTTTGCTAATGAAATATCAATATTATCAAAACCTACAGCCATATTAGCAATCACTTTAAGTTTTGGTGCCCTGAGAAATACTTCTTCATCAATATGCTCACTCAATGTGATCACACATGCTGTTGCATCTTCAACGTTAGCAAGAAATGACTCTCTAGACATGGGCGTTAAATCGTGTTCCCACATGACAACTTGCCCTATTTTTTTAAGTTGTTCAATGTAGTGTTGTGGAATTTGACGTGTTACGAGTATTTTATTCATATGCACACCTCTATTAATTTCAAAACAGATAGATGATAATTTTATTTTTCTAATTCTGCAATAGCTACATTTAAATCTTTAAATGAATACGTAGGCGGTATTTCTTTAGATTGAATATCTTCATACGTACTCACACCAGTTTGAACATGTATCGTATCAATACCCACGTTAATACCTGACATAATGTCTGTGTCATATAAATCACCAACCATTGCAACTTCTGATTTTTCTAATCCAAGTATATCTAAAGACTTAGACATTATAATTGTTTCAGGTTTACCGATAAACTCTGGCTGAATGCCAGTAGAGACGCTGACCACACTCGTAATAGCACCATTACCAGGTAAAAAACCTCTCTCTTTAGGTATGGATACATCTGGATTGGTAGATATAAATTTAGCTCCATTACGTACAGCTAATGTTGCAATTGATAATTTTTCATATGTGACCTTTTCGTCTAAACCAATAACTACATAATCAACATGTTCATCGTTTTTTATTGAAAGCCCTGCATCAGTTAGTGCAGTTTTAAGTCCATGGCCACCAATCATATATACAGTTGCATTAGGATGCTGTTCAGAGATATAATCCGCTGTTGCCAATGCTGACGTTACAACTTCATCTGGTTTAGCATCAATATGCATCTCACGTAATTTCTCAGTAACTTGAACAGGTGTCTTTGTAGAATTATTAGTTACATATAGATGAGGGATATGATTATTATTTAAATAATCTATAAATTGTGCGGCACCGTCAATTTCCTCTGTGCCTTTATACATTGTCCCATCTAAATCGATTAAGTATGCCTGATAATGTTTCACTAGTTATTCTCTCCTTTTCCAAATGCGGTAATTGGTACATTTTCATTTTCTAAAAATTGTCCTACTTCTTGAATAAATTGCTTATAGTATGGTAGTGCATCATCAAATAACGGCTCAATTTTATTCATATTTAAATCGATATAGTGATGTGCAAACTGTTTTCTAACATCAATAGTTTGATTGATATGTGATTGTGTTTCTTTTGAAATTACATTTTCCAATTCTAAAATATCTATTACATCTTTATAATTACCAGGATCTCTTAAAATAAACCCATCTATAATCATATTGCCGATATCTACAGAAGATTCAATTAACATTTGACCAATTCGTTCAAAAGCATATGGATTCCTTTTATTATCATTGTAATCTTCAGTGAGCTTTTGTAAGTAAGTGATTTTCTGAGTTAGTTTATCTTTATCTACGAAATACATTCGCTTGTCACCTCTTCATACATCTAATAAGTTAATCATACCATAGTTTTGCAGTCATCATCATTTGTCGTTATACTTAAATATAATAGTTTTCGCAATGTAAAGGAGCGTCAGAGATATGATAGATATGTATTTATATGATGATGAAGAACAAAGCCAAGTACAGTTCGTCGGCTTTGTTGGTGAGCATAGTCGCTACGACTTAATGCTTGTACAAACAGATAGACACTACGGTAAAACTTTAGTTTTAAATATGCAGACTAATCAATTTGGCATTATAGGTTCAGATGATATAGAAGAAGAAGGTTACATTTCTCATATATTAGGAGTATCAAAGGAAGAAGCAGATGAAATTATTGAATATTTAAATGAGGTTATTCAATAGAAGCGTTATGTTATAAAAGTCCACTTAAATTGAGATTAGACTGACCCCAATTAGTGGGAATTATATAA
>NZ_KV822057.1:0-338 GCF_001815825.1 Staphylococcus sp. HMSC068G11 | reverse complement strand
GGTTCTGTTGCAAAGTTGAATTTATAGTATAATTTTAACAAAAAGGAGTCTTCTGTATGAACTATTTCAGATATAAACAATTTAACAAGGATGTTATCACTGTAGCCGTTGGCTACTATCTAAGATATGCATTGAGCTATCGTGATATATCTGAAATATTAAGAGAACGTGGTGTAAACGTTCATCATTCAACGATCTACCGTTGGGTTCAAGAATATGCCCCAATTTTATATCAAATTTGGAAGAAAAAGCATAAAAAAGCTTATTACAAATGGCGTATTGATGAGACGTATATCAAAATAAAAGGAAAATGGAGCTATTTATATCGTGCCATTGAT